>JAJZWW010000049.1 GCA_021846485.1 Actinomycetes bacterium | reverse complement strand
CTCTCGGTCGGCGAGCTCGGGCCTGAGGGCATCGGCGAGGTGCGCGGGCTGGCGGAGCGGTGCGAGGGGCTCGGCAACCGGCCGATACCCAAGGTCCCGGCGTTGCGGGGCAAGACCGTGGCGTCGGTGTTCTTCGAGGACTCGACGCGCACCCGGCTCTCCTTCGAGACCGCGGCCCGCCGGCTGTCGGCCGACGTGCTGACCTTCTCGCCGGGCAGCTCGTCACTCAGCAAGGGGGAGTCGGTGCGCGACACCGTCGAGACCCTGGAGGCAATGGGCGCCGACGCCCTGGTGGTGCGCCACAAGAGCTCCGGGGTGCCCTGGCAGGTGTCGCGCTGGGTCCGCCGGGCGGCGGTGGTCAACGGAGGCGACGGCGGCCACGAGCACCCCACCCAGGCGCTGCTCGACTGCTACACGGTCCGCTCCGAGCGCCGCGCCCGGGGCCTCGACCCCGGTCTCGACGGCCTGCGAGTCGGCATCGTCGGCGACGTCCGCCACAGCCGGGTGGCCCGCTCGGGGGTGCTCGCCTTCGGGGCGCTCGGCGCGGCGGTCACCCTCGTGGCCCCGCCGACGCTCCTGCCACCCTCGCTCGAGGGCTGGGACGTGGAGGTGACCCACGACCTCGACGCGCTGCTGCCCGCCCTGGACGTGGTCTACCTCCTGCGCCTCCAACACGAACGCATGACCGAGGCGCTGCTCCCGTCGCTGCGTGAGTACACCGCCGGCTACGGCTTGACCGCCCGGCGCGCCGCGCTGCTCGGTCCTCACGCGCTGGTGATGCACCCCGGCCCGGTCAACCGGGGGGTGGAGATCGCCTCGGAGGTGGCCGACGCCTCGGCGGTCACCCACCAGGTCGCCAACGGCGTGGCGGTCCGCATGGCGGTGCTGTTCCAGCTGCTCGGATCGGGGGTCCGAAGTGTCCTCGGGTGAGGTGGTGGTCCTGCGGGGCGGGACGCTGGTCGACGCCTCCGGGCGCCGGCGCGCCGACGTGGTCGTCTCCGGGGGGGTGGTCGCCGCCGTCGGGACGGACCTCGACCCGCCCTCCGGGGCACTCCAGCTCGACGCCTCGGGCGCGGTGGTCGCCCCCGGGCTGGTCGACATCCACACCCACCTGCGCGAGCCGGGGATGGAAGAGGCCGAGACCGTCGAGAGCGGGGCGCGCGCCGCCGCCCTCGGCGGGTACACCGCGGTGGTGGCGATGCCCAACACCGACCCGCCGGTCGACTCGGCCGCGGTCGCCTCCCGGGTGCTCGGGCTCGGCCGGAACGCCTGCGTCGAGGTGGCGGTGGCCGGGGCGATCACCGTCGGGCGCGAGGGTCGCCGGCTGGCGCCGCTCGCGGAGATGGCCGCCCTCGGAGTGGCGCTGTTCACCGACGACGGCGCCGGTGTCCAAGACGCCCGGCTGATGCGGCGCGCGCTCGAGTATGCCTCGGCGCTCGGGGTCACCCTCGCCGAGCACTGCGAGGACGCCTCGCTGGCCGCCGGCGGCCAGATGCACGAAGGGGCCTGGTCGAGCCGGCTGGGCATCCCCGGCCAGCCCGCCGAGGCCGAGGAGGTCATGGTCATGCGCGACATCGCCTTGTGCCGCCTCACCGGGGCGCCGGTGCACTTCTTGCACCTGTCGACCCGTGGGTCCCTCGCCCTCGTCCGGGCTGCCAAGGCGGGGGGCCTGCCGGTGACCGCGGAGGCCGCTCCGCACCACTTCAGCCTCACCGACGCGCTGGTGGCGTCTTTCGACCCCGTCTTCAAGGTGAACCCCCCGCTGCGGGGCCCCGACGACGTCGCCGCGGTCAGGGCCGCCCTCTCCGACGGGACCCTCGACGCGATCGCCACCGACCACGCCCCCCACCCGCCGGAGGCCAAGGAGCTCCCCTTCGACCAGGCGCCCCCCGGGATGCTCGGCCTGGAGACCGCGCTCGCGCTCGCGCTCACCGAAGCGGCGCTGCCGCTCGAGAGCGTCCTGGCGCTGATGTCCTGGCAGCCGGCGCGCATCGCCGGCCTCCGGTCCACCCAGGGCGGTCCGGTGGAGGTGGGCCGGCCGGCCAACCTCTGCGTGGTCGACCCGTCTACCCGGTGGGTGGTCGACCCGGCCCGCTCGGCGAGCCGTAGCCGCAACAACCCCTACGCCGGCCGGGAGCTCACCGGCGCGGTGCGCCACACCGTCGCCGCAGGCGTCGCGGTGGTCGTCGACGGCGAGGGCCGCCGGTGAGGCCCCCGGCGCTGCTGGCCCTCGCCGACGGGACCGAGCTCGAGGGCGAGGCGGTCGGCTGGTGGGACGGGCGCCCGGCGACCGGGGAGGTGGTGTTCAACACCGCCATGACCGGCTACCAGGAGATCCTCACCGACCCGTCCTACTTCGGCCAGGTGGTGTGCTTCACCTACCCCCACATCGGCAACTACGGGGTCAGCCCCGACGACACCGAGAGCGTCCGGCGGGCGGCGTCGGGAGTCGTCGTGCGGGAGCTGACCGACCGCCCGAGCAGCTGGCGGGCCGGCGGGGACCTCGGGGGGTTCCTCGCCGAACGGCGCATCCCCGGGATCGCCGGGGTGGACACCCGGCGGCTCACCCGGCACCTGCGCGAGCGGGGGGCTCTGCCCGCCGCGTTCGGCCCGCTCGAGCTCGGCAGGGACGCGATCGTGGCGGCCGCGGCCGGAGCGGTCGGCACCGACGGGCGTGACCTCGTCGGGGAGGTGACCACCCCGAGCACCTACCGGGTGGGGGACGGGCCGTTGCGGGTCGTCGCCTACGACTTCGGGGTGAAGGCCACGATGCTGCGCCTCCTCGGGCGGATCGCCACCGTCGAGGTGGTGCCGGCCACCACTCCTGCCGCCCTCGTGCTCGCCTCGGCCCCCGACGGGGTGCTCCTCTCCAACGGCCCGGGGGACCCCGCGGCTCTCCACTGGGCGGTGGAGACCGTCCGCGGCCTGCTCGGGGAGGTCCCGGTGCTCGGCATCTGCCTCGGCCACCAGCTGCTCGGCGCGGCCCTCGGGGGAGGGACCTTCAAGCTGGGCTTCGGCCACCACGGCGCGAACCACCCGGTGAAGTGCCTGGCCACCGGGCAGGTCGAGATCACCAGCCAGAACCACAACTACGCGGTCGCCGACGTCCCCGGCGCCGAGGTCACCCACGTCAACTTGAACGACGGGGTCGTCGAGGGCCTCGCGTGCCGTGACGTGCCGGCCTTCGGCGTCCAGTACCACCCGGAGGCGGCCCCCGGGCCGCATGACGCCGGCTACCTCTTCGAGCGGTTCCGGCTCCTCATGGCGAGAGGGTCCTGATGCCCCGGAGAGACGACCTGCGCTGCATCCTCGTGATCGGCTCCGGGCCGATAGTGATCGGGCAGGCGTGCGAGTTCGACTACTCGGGCACCCAGGCGTGCCGGGTCCTGCGGGCCGAGGGCTACCGGGTGGTGCTGGCCAACTCCAACCCGGCGACGATCATGACCGACCCGGACTTCGCCGACCGGACCTACCTCGAGCCGCTCACCCCCGAGGTGCTGGAGGCGATCATCGCCCGGGAGCGCCCCGACGCCGTGCTACCGACCCTCGGGGGCCAGACCGCGCTCAACCTGGCCATCGCCCTGCACGACTCGGGGGTCCTCGGTCGCTACGGCGTGGAGATGATCGGCGCCGACGCCGAGGCGATCGCCACCGCCGAGAACCGCGACCGGTTCAAGGCGGCGATGGTCGGGATCGGCCTGGCCGTGCCGGAGTCGGGCTTCGCCTACAGCGTCGCCGAAGCTCTGGCGATCGGCGAGGAGATCGGCTACCCGATCATCGTGCGGCCGTCGTACATCCTGGGCGGCGCCGGCACCGGGCTGGCCTCGGGCGCGGAGGAGCTCGGGCGCATCGCCGAGGCGGGGATCGACGCGAGCCCGGTGGGGGAGATCCTGGTCGAGCGCTCGATCGCCGGCTGGAAGGAGTACGAGCTCGAGGTGATGCGCGACCGGGCGGACAACTGCGTGGTGGTCTGCTCGATAGAGAACCTCGACCCGATGGGGGTGCACACCGGCGACTCGGTGACCGTCGCTCCGGCCCAGACCCTCTCGGACGTCGAGTACCAGGCGATGCGCGACGCCGCCTTCGCGTGCATCCGGCGCATCGGCGTGGAGACCGGCGGCTCCAACATCCAGTTCGCGGTCGACCCGGCGAGCGGCGACATGGTGGTCATCGAGATGAACCCGAGGGTGAGCCGCTCGAGCGCCCTGGCGTCCAAGGCGACCGGCTTCCCGATCGCCAAGATCGCCGCCCGCCTCGCGGTCGGCTACACCCTCGACGAGATCCGCAACGACATCACCGGGGAGACCCCGGCGTGCTTCGAGCCTGCCATCGACTACGTGGTGGTGAAGGCGCCCCGCTGGGCGTTCGAGAAGTTCCCCGGGGTGCCCGACGTGCTCGGCACCCGCATGCAGTCGGTGGGGGAGGCGATGGCCATCGGGCGGAGCTTCCCCGAGGCGCTGCAGAAGGCGATGCGCTCCTTGGAGCGGGGACGCCTCGGGCTCGGCTGCGACCCGGCCGAGGCGCAGACCGACGCCTGGGACGACGACGAGCTCGTCCGCCGGGCCGCGGTGGCCACCCCGGACCGGCCGTTCCACCTGGAGGCGGCGCTGCGGCGCGGGCTCGGGACTGCCCGGGTCCACTCGGCGACCGGCGTCGACCCGTGGTTCCTCGACCAGATCCAGGCGATCGTCGACGAGCGGTCCCGCCTGGCAGGCCTCGGTGGCCCCGGCGCGCTGTCCCGCGCCGACTGGCGGCGGGCCAAGCGGCTGGGCTTTGCCGACGCCCAGCTGGCCTGGCTGTGGGGCGTCGACGAGGAGCCCGTGCGGTCCGCCCGCCTGGCCGCCGGCGTCCGGGCGACGATGAAGACCGTCGACACCTGCGCGGCCGAGTTCGCCGCCACTACCCCCTACCACTACTCGACCTACGAGGACACCGACGAGGTCGAGCCGGGCGGCCGCCCCCGGGTCGTGATCCTCGGCTCTGGTCCCAACCGCATCGGCCAGGGAGTCGAGTTCGACTACTGCTGCGTGCAGGCGAGCTTCGCCCTCCACGACGCCGGCTTCGACACGGTGATGGTCAACTGCAACCCCGAGACCGTCTCGACCGACTACGACACCTCCGACCGGCTGTACTTCGAGCCGCTCACCGCGGAGCACCTCACCGACGTGCTGGAGGCGGAGTCGGCCGCCGGGCCCCTGCTGGGGGTGATCGTCGGCCTCGGAGGCCAGACGCCGCTCGCCCTGGCCGCCTCGCTGCCCCCCGGCATGGTGCTCGGTACCCCGCCCGACGCCATCGACCTCGCCGAGGACCGGGAGCGCTGGAACGCCCTGTGCGCCCGGCTCGGCATCCCCCAGCCGCCGGGCGGGACCGCCGGCAACGTCGAAGAGGCGTTGCGGGTCGCCCGGGGGGTCGGCTACCCGGCCCTCGTGCGGCCGAGCTACGTCCTCGGGGGCAGGGCGATGGAGATCGTCTACGACGACGACGACCTGCGCCGGGCGATGGCCGAGATGGTCGGGGCCGGCTCGCTCGCCCGGGAGGGGGGGCTGTCGGCGCGCCGGCCGGTGCTCGTCGACCGCTTCTTGGAGGACGCGGTGGAAGTCGACGTCGACGCGGTGCGCGACGCGGCCGGGGAGCTGTTCGTCGGGGGGGTCATGGAGCACGTGGAGGAAGCGGGGGTCCACTCCGGCGACAGCGCGTGCGTGATCCCCCCGCCGACCCTGGAGCCGGCGGTGGTCGCCGAGATCGAGGCCCACACCGCGGCGATCGCCGACGCCCTCGGGGTCGTCGGGCCGATCAACGTCCAGTACGCGGTGAAGCGCTACCCGGGCGACGGGCCGGCGGTGCACGTGATCGAGGCCAACCCCCGGGCGAGCCGGACGGTGCCGTTCGTCGCCAAGGCCACCGGCGTGCCGCTCGCCAAGGTGGCCGCCCGGGTGATGGCCGGCGCCACCCTCGCGGCCCTTCGCGAGGAGGGGCTGCTCGTCGCCCCGTCGGCCGGTGGGCACGTGAGCGTGAAGGAGGCGGTGCTACCCTTCGCCCGGTTCCCCGACGCCGACGCGCTGATCGGCCCGGAGATGCGCTCCACCGGCGAGGTGATGGGCATCGACACCACCTTCGGCTGGGCGTTCGCCAAATCCCAGGAGGCCGCCGGCTCGCGCCTGCCCGACTCGGGCTGTGTGCTGCTCACCCTCGCCGACCGGGACAAGCCGGCCGGCGTGGAGGTCGCCCGCCGCTTCGTGCAGCTCGGCTTCACCCTCGCGGCGACCGCCGGCACCGCCGCCCACCTGCGCGAAGCCGGTCTTCCCGTGGCCGTCGAGGTCGCCAAGGTCGGTGACGAGGGAGACGGCGCCGACGCGGTGGCGCTCCTTGCTTCGGGGTCGGTCGACCTGGTCGTCAACACCCCCCGCGGCCGGGGCCCGCGCGCCGACGGGGCCCACATCCGGCGGGCGGCGACCCGCCACCAGGTGGCCTGCCTCACCACCCTCGCCGCCGCCCGCGCAGCCGTTGCCGGCATCGCCGACCGGGCCACGCACCCCCTCATGGTCCGCAGCCTCCAGGAGCACCACGCTTCCGACCAGCTCCTCCTGCCGGGCGGGCCGGGGTGAGGGCCGGGCTGGCGGCCTCCCGGGCTCGGCCCGACCTCGCCACCAGGGTGGGGGGGGTGCGGCTCGCCAACCCGGTGATGACCGCGTCGGGCACCTCCGGCCACGGCGTCGAGCTCGCCCCCTGGACGGACCTCGGCCGCCTGGGAGCGGTGGTCGTCAAGTCGCTGGCCGCCGGGCCCTGGGAGGGCAACCCCGCCCCCCGGCTGTGGCCGCTCCCCGGGGGGATGCTCAACAGCGTCGGCCTTCAGGGACCGGGGGTCGCGGCCTGGGCCGCCGAGCACCTGCCCGGCCTCGAGGCCGCCGGCGCGACGGTCGTGGTGAGCCTCTGGGGCGACAGCGTCGAGGCCTATCGGCGGGCCGCCGAGGCGCTCGCCGCGGTGCTCACCCCGGCCGTTGTCGCGGTGGAGGCCAACGTGTCGTGCCCCAACGTCGAGGATGCTTCGGCGACCTTCGCCCACTCCGCGGCGGCCACGAGCGCGGCGGTGGCGGCGACCGCCGCCGGCCTCGGCGGCGCCCGGCCGGTGTGGGCCAAGCTCAGCCCCAACGTCACCGACCTGGCCGAGATCGCCGGCGCCGCGCTGGCCGGTGGCGCCGGCGGGCTCACCCTGGTCAACACCCTCCGGGGCATGGCCGTCGACCCGGCCACCGGACGCCCCCGCCTCGGGGGGGGTGGGGGAGGCCTGTCGGGGCCGGCGCTGCACCCCGTGGCGGTCCGGGCGGTCCACGAGGTGCGGGCCGCCTTCCCCGACGCCCCGATAGTCGGGGTGGGCGGGGTGTCGACCGGGGAGGACGCCGCCGAGCTGATCGCCGCCGGCGCCGACGCGGTCCAGGTCGGCACCGCGAGCTTCGCCGACCCCCGCGCCCCCGCCCGGGTGCTCGACGAACTGGTCGCCTGGTGCGACGCCCAGCGCATCTCCCGCCTGTCCGAGCTGAAAGGCCGTGCCCATGCCTGAGCTGTCCGACCTGCGCCCCCGCCTGGCGCTGGCCCTCGACGTCGACGACCAGGTCGAGGCGATGCGCCTCGCGCGGGAGCTGCGGGCGTGGTTCGCGGTCGCCAAGGTCGGCCTCGAGTTGTTCGGCGCCGCCGGACCCGAAGGGGTCGCCCAGCTGCTCGACGAGGGCTACAAGGTGTTCCTCGACCTGAAGCTGCACGACATCCCCACCACCGTCGGCCGCTGCGCCCGGGTGCTCGGTGCCCTCGGGGTGTCCTACCTCACCGCGCATGCCGCCGGAGGGGCGGCCATGCTGCGCGCGGCGACCGACGGGCTGGCCGAGGGCGCCGCCGCCGCCGGGCTCGAGGCCCCCGGGGTGCTCGCGGTCACCATCCTCACGAGCGACGCCGGCGCGCCGCCCCACGTGCTCGGCAAGCGGGTCGCGACCGCCGTCGAGGCGCGCTGCGCGGGCTTCGTGTGCGCCGCCGCCGACGTCGCCGAGGCCAAGCAGCTCGCCCCGAGCCTGCTGGCGGTGGTCCCCGGCATCCGCCCCCTCGGCATCCCCTCCCACGACCAGGCCCGCCCGGCCACCCCGGCCGAGGCGCTCGCCGCCGGCGCGGACCTGCTCGTCGTCGGCCGGGCGGTCACCGCCGCCGCCGACCGGACCGCCGCCGCCGACCGGCTGGTAGCCGAGCTGGCCGGCGCCGGCGCCGGCGCCTGACCCCCCGGCAGAGACCGGGAGCCCGTCCCTCGCCGGGCCACGCCAGTGGCGGGCACAGAAGGTGCTCGGAGGTGCGCTCAGTGTGGGGCCTTGCCGGTCCCGGTGCCAGATACTGGGTGCGTGGAGCCGAGCTGGGTGCGTTCGACCCCCGTATCGGGCATTGAGTGCACCCAGGTGGGCCCAGCGCACCCAGTTCGGCGGTCTGCCCGCCGGCCCGCCGGAGGTGACTGCCGCCTGGCGCTCGACGGCTCGGCCGGCGCTCGCGGTGGCCGACGAGGGGTGCGGGACGCAACCGCCGGCCGGGCGAGCCGCGGCGGGTCGGGGGGCGCTAGGGTTAGCGCCCATGCCCTTGCCGCCCACGCTGTCCGCCGAGCAACGCCAGGCCGCCCTCGAAAAGGCTGCAGCGGCCCGCCGTGTCCGAGCGGAGCTGAAGGAGAAGCTCAAGATGGGCTCGCTCAGCCTCCAGGACCTCCTGCAGGAAGGCGAGCGCGACGAGGTGGTGGGCAAGATGAAGGTGCTCTCCGTGCTCGAGTCGCTCCCCGGCCTCGGCAAGGTCAAGGCCCGCCGGATGATGGATGAGGTGGGCATCGCCGAGACCCGCCGCATCCAGGGCCTCGGCGAGCAGCAGCGCAAGAGGCTGTTCGAGAAGCTCGCCTGAGCCGAGACCCCGAGCTGAGCACCCGCCGAGCTGGTCGCCGGCGCCGGCGGTGATCTTGGTCGTCGCCGGCCCCGGCGGGGTGGGCAAGGGGACCGTGGTCTCCCGGCTGCTCGAGCTCGACCCCCAGCTCTGGCTGTCGCGCTCGTGGACCACCCGGCCGCGCCGGCCCGGGGAGCCGCCCGACGCCTACGTGTTCGTGGACCGGGAGAGCTTCCTCCACCACCGCGACGCCGACGGCTTCCTCGAGTGGACCGAGTTCCCCGGCAACGGCCACCTCTACGGCACCCCCCGGGTGGAGCCCCCGGAGGGCCGCGACGTGGTGCTCGAGATCGAGCTCGACGGGGCCCGCCAGGTCCGGGCGGCATACCCCGACGCGGTGGTCGTGCTCGTCGTGGCCCCCTCCACCGAGGAGCAGGAGTCCCGCCTGCGGGCCCGGGGCGACGACGAGGCGAGCGTCGCCCGCCGGGTAGCGGTCGGCCGGGAGGAGGAGGCTGCCGGCCGCGGCCTGGCCGACCACGTGGTGGTCAACGACGACGTCGAGCGGGCGGCCCGGGAGCTGGCAGGTATAGTTACCGAGCACCGCGCGCGCCGTTGAGGGCACCGTCTGGGGGCGGACGCTTCCCGGCGGACCGTCGCTCCCGGCGGTGCAGGTCGGCCCGCCCAACGGTCCGATTCTTCCCCGAAGCAGAGCGCGCAGCAAGGAGCCCACCCGCATGGCCGAGCACCTCCCCACGATGATGGACCCGCCCTTGGAGTCTCTGCTCGAGCGGGTCGACTCGAAGTTCACTCTGGTCACCCTGGCGGCCAAGCGGGGTCGGCAGGTGAACTCGTACTTCAACCAGCTCGGCGAGGGCCTGGGCACGATCGTGCCCCCCCAGGTGGCCTCCCTGTCACGCAAGCCCCTGTCGATCGCCCTCGAGGAGATCGCCGCCGACAAGATCACCTACCACCGCCCGACGGCGGGGGAGACGGAGGGCGAGCCCGCCGTCCCCGAGGCCGAGCAGTAGCGGTGCCCGAACCGGCGCTCGCCGGTCGGCGTGTCGTGCTCGGCGTGTGCGGCGGGATCGCCGCCTACAAGGCGATCGAGGTCTGCCGGCGCTTGGGGGACGCCGGGGCGGCGGTGAGCCCGGTGCTGACCCGGGGAGCGGCCCGCTTCGTCGGGCCGCTCAGCTTCTCGGCGCTCGCCGACGAGCCGGCCCGCACCTCGTTGTGGGAGGGTCCCGAGCCGATCCCCCACACCCGTCTCGGCCGGCGGGCCGAGCTGGTGGTCGTCGCCCCGGCGACCGCCCGGCTGCTCGGCGCGTACGCCGGGGGGATCTCCTCGGACCTGCTCACCGCCACGCTGCTCGCCACCCGGGCCCCGGTGCTCGTCTGCCCGGCGATGCACGCCGAGATGTGGGAGCACCCCGCAGTGGCCGACAACGTCGCTCTCCTGCGCCGGCGAGGAGTGGAGGTCCTCGAGCCGGGCGAGGGACGCCTCGCCGGCGGGGACACCGGGCGCGGCCGACTGGCCGAACCGGAGGACATCGTCGCCGCCGCCGCCGAGCTGCTCCGCAAGCGGGGCCGCCTCGCCGGGGTCCGGGCGGTGGTCACCGCCGGCGGGACCCGCGAGCCGGTCGACGCGGTGCGCTACCTGGCCAACCGCTCGTCGGGCAAGCAGGGCCACGCGCTGGCCGCCGAGCTGGCCGCCCGGGGGGCGGCGGTCACCCTGGTCACCACTGCCGGGCTGGCCATCCCCCCCGGGGTAGAGGTGGTCGCGGTCGAGACCGCGGCGGAGATGGACGCCGCGGTGGCGGCGCTCGGTGGCGCCGCCGACCTGGTGGTCATGGCCGCCGCGGTCGCCGACTTCCGTCCCGCGACGGTCACCGACGGCAAGTGGAAGCGGGCCGCCGGCCCCCCCGAGCTCACCCTCGTGCCCACTCCCGACATCCTCGCCGGCCTGGCGGCCCGGCGCCGGCCGGGGCAGGTCCTGGTGGGCTTCGCCGCCGAAGCCCTCTCCGACTCCGACTTGGTCGCCGCCGCGGCGGCCAAGCTGGCGGCCAAGGGCGTGGACCTGGTCGTGGCCAACGACGTCGGCGCCCCGGGAGCCGGCTTCGGGCACGACACCAACGCGGTGACGATCGTCGGGCTCCACGGTGTCGTGGCCGACACCGGCGTGGTCACCAAGGCGGCCGTGGCCGAGGCGGTCGTCGACGCCGCCGCCTCGTTGCTCGCCGAGCGCAACCCGTCTCCGGGCCCCCTTTCCCCCACCCCCCAGGAGCACCCGTGAACCGCTGGAGCTTCACCTCCGAGTCCGTGACCGAGGGCCACCCCGACAAGGTGGCCGACCAGATCTCCGACGCGGTCCTCGACGCGATCCTGGCCGAGGACCCCGCCGCCCGGGTGGCCTGCGAGACGCTGCTCACCACCGGCCTGGTGGTCGTAGCGGGGGAGATCACGACCACGGCCTACGTGGAGATCCCGTCGCTCGTGCGCGACGTGGTCACCGACATCGGCTACACCAGCTCGGAGATGGGCTTCGACGGTCGCACCTGCGGGGTCACGATCAGCATCGGCGCCCAGTCACCCGACATCGCCCGGGGCGTCGACCACGCTTTCGAGGTACGGACGGGCACCGCCGGGGAGCAAGACGTGCTCGACGCCCAGGGTGCAGGCGACCAGGGGATGATGTTCGGCTACGCCTGCGACGAGACCCCCGACCTCATGCCCACCCCGATCTGGCTGGCCCACCACCTCTCCTACCGGCTGGCCGCGGTCCGCAAGGACGCCACCCTCCCCTACCTGCGTCCCGACGGCAAGACCCAGGTGAGCTTCGCCTACGAGGACGGCCGGCCGGTCCGCCTGGAGACCGTGCTGGTGTCCACCCAGCACTCCCCGACCGTGGACCTCGCCGGCGTGCTCGCTCCCGACGTCGCGGAGGTGGTGATCCGCCCGGTGGTCGCCGAGCGCTGGGGGCGCGACGACGCCTACCAGGTGCTCGTCAACCCCACCGGGCGCTTCGAGATGGGCGGGCCGCATGCCGACGCCGGCCTCACCGGACGCAAGATCATCGTCGACACCTACGGGGGGGCCGCCCGTCACGGGGGTGGGGCGTTCTCGGGGAAGGACCCGTCCAAGGTGGACCGCTCCGGGGCGTACGCCGCACGCTGGGTGGCCAAGCACGTGGTCGCTTCCGGCGCCGCCCGGCGCTGCGAGATCCAGGTCGCCTACGCCATCGGCGTCGCCCGGCCGGTGTCTGTCATGGTGGAGACCTTCGGCACCGAGCGCGTCGCCCCGGAGACGATCGGCAAGGCGGTGGGGGAGGTGTTCGACCTGCGGCCGGCGGCGATCATCCGGGACCTCGACCTCCGGCGTCCCATCTACCGACGCACCGCCGCCTACGGCCACTTCGGCCGGGACGACGCCGAGCTCACCTGGGAGCAGCTGTCCCGCCTCGACGACTTCCGGGCTGCGGTCGGGGCCCCCTAGAGAAGCGCCAGGAGAGCCGTAGCCGTCGTGAGAGCGGTGTGGAGGCGACCGCTGGTCGCCGGCCGCCGGCCCGAGCAGCGGCCGTGGCGGCGCTCGGCCGTGGCGGCGCTCGGCTCGTCGGCGACCGGTCAGTGGTAGTGGCCCCGAAGGGTCCTCCGACTTGGATGGTCTGTCCGATCTCCGCCGGGGTGCCACCACTGAGGGTGGTCAAGAGCCGACCCGAGGCCGAACTGTGAGCGGAAAAGTGTCAGGAACGGACCCTTACTGCTCACAGTTCTCCCGGGCGCGGCTGCGGTGACCACCGATCGTACCGGGTCGGGTCCCGAGCCGCCGGCCGAGCTGGACCTGCCGGCGGTTCGCCGCCGGCGAGCTGCCCCCACCCGGGTACCGGCCGAGGGGGAGCGGATCGTGGGGGTGCTCCCGGCGGTCGCCGGCATCGACCGGGTCTTCGACTACCTGGTCGCAGCCGGCCAGGATGCCGACGTCCGGGTCGGCTCGGAGGTGAGGGTCGACCTGGCTGGCCGGCGGGTGGGTGGCTGGGTGGTCGCCGACCGCCCCGGAGGGTCGTCCGGGCAGGCGGGCGAGGGCGATCGCGGGCCCGGGCCCGGCGCGCCCCGGCGGGCCCTTCGCCCCCTCGCCCACGTGCGGGGGTGGGGGCCGGAGCCGGCGGTGGTGGAGCTG
>JAJZWW010000048.1 GCA_021846485.1 Actinomycetes bacterium | reverse complement strand
CAGGTCAACCAGCTCGGGAGCAGCCAAGTGCTCGCCACGTAATCGCCCCCTGGCCCGGTCGCCGTCGTCCCCGTCATCGGCAAGAGCCGACGAGAGCACGCTCGCGTCAACGACGATCACGGTCTTGGCGCAGGACGGCTACCGCCTCGGACAACGGGACGGAGCCCCCGGCCCGGCCGCCGGCGCGCTCCAGGAGTTCCTCTACGGTCGGCGTGGCGGCCTCCTCGATCAGCCGTTGGCGCAGGTACTCCTGCAACGACTGGTTGGCCGTGGCTGCTCGGCGGCGCAGCACGGCATGAGTCTCGGGGGGAACATCCTTGACCTGGACGCTGGGCATGGCGCCATTGTAGCGCCATCAGCGCCAGCTCGGCGTTGGGTCCCAGTAGCGGATCCCCGACTGCGACGCCCCACTCAGTCAGACTAGAGACCCGTCTAGACTGGGCTCACCGGCCGGTGAAGCGCGGCTCGCGGCGGCCGGCGCTTGCCGCGATCCCCTCGGCGAAGTCCTCGGTGGACCGCAGCCGGACCTGCTCGGCGTCCTCGCGTTCGGTGACCCTGGCCGCCTCCCCGGCGAGGTGGCCCGCGCAGCGTCTCGCGGATCGAACCCTTTGCTGCCCGACGATGGCGGGCAGGGTCACCGACAGCCCGAAGCCCTGGTGGAACCCGAGGCGGGCGAAGTTCGCGGAAAAGCGTGACTCGGCGCTCGCCACCCGGAAGTCCGCGGCGCACGCCAGCCCCAGACCGCCTCCGATGGCCGCGCCCTGGACCGCGGTGACCAACGGAGTCCGGGCCGAGAAGAGCCTGACCGCCTCGCGGTAGAGCCGGGCGGTGTCGCCCGGGCCGAGCGGCTCGGCGGAGCTCTGCGCGCCGAAGTCGGCTCCGGCGCAGAAGTACTTGCCCTCCGAGCAGAGCAGCACGACCCATGCGCCGGGGTCGGCGTCGACTGCGTCCAGCCCCTCCGCCAGGCTCCTGATCAAGCCGACGTCGAAGAAGTTGGCGGATGGCCGGTGGATCTCGACGGTCGCGACGTGGTCGGCGCCTACCTGCACGCTCACGTCCCCGTGGGTGCTCGTCGTCACTGCGCTCCTCCTCTTGGCCGCCCGTCGGGCCCGGCCGAGCCCGCCGTGGCCTGGTCGGCGAGCGATGCTACGGCCCCGGGCGCCCAGCCCCGGCGACGCCCGGAGGCCCCGCTCCCACCGGTCGGGGAGCGGTCGGCGCCACCGGGTGGAGCGTCGGGGGCTCCCAGGCGCGGACCTCGGGCACCGGGCCCTCCCAGCGCTCGACCTGGACCAGGGTGTGCTGGCCGGCGCTGGCCTGCGACAGCCGGGACGTCGGCCGGTCGGAGGTGAGGACGTTGGGGTTGCCGTGCCGGCAGAGGGGGAGCTCGGCGGCGGGGTCGTCGGGGTCGTACCAAGCCCCGGTGGACAGCTGCACCACCCCGGGTCGGACCAGCTCGGAGACGACCAGGCCGGCGAGGCAGGCGCCCCGGTCGTTGGACACCACCACCACCTCCCCCGCCCGCAGGCCGCGGGCGGCAGCGTCTCCCGGGTGCATCCGGATCGGCTCGCGTCCGGCCACCTTTGCCGCGCGGCTGGTCGCTCCGGGGTCGAGCTGGCTGTGCAGGCGGGTGGCCGGGTTGTTGGCGATCAACTGCAGCGGCCAGCGCACTGCCGCGCGGCCGCCGAGCCACTCCTCGGGCTCCAGCCAACGCGGCTGCGGGGGGCAGTCGGCGTAGCCGAAGCGCTCGATCGTCGCCGACCACAGCTCGATGCGCCCCGACGGGGTCCCCAGGGGGTGGGCGCGCGGGTCGCTGCGGAGCTCGGCGAACAGCACCCGGTCGTCACCCTCGGTGGGCACCGCGAGCTCGCCGGCCGCCCAGAACTCCTCGAAGCTCGGGGCCTCCACGCCGGCGTCGCCGAGGCGCCCGGCGAGCTGGCGGTACATCTCCTGGATCCATGCGCCGGCGTCGCGGCCCTCGCTGAAGGCGTCCCCGAAGCCGAGCCGGTCGGCCAGCCCGGCGAAGATCGCGTAGTCGTCGCGCGCCTCGCCTGCGGGCGGCGCGACCCGCTGCAGCGCGTGGACCCGCCCGTCACCCCGGCCGGCAGCAAGGTCGTCGCGCTCGAGGGTGACCGTCGCAGGAAGGACCACGTCGGCGTGCCGGGCGGTGGCGGTCCAGTGCGTCTCGTGCACGACGACGGTGTCGGGCCGTTGCCAGGCCCGCCGGAGGCGGCCCAGGTCCTGGTGGTGGTGGAACGGGTTGCCTCCCACCCAGTACACCAGGCGGATCTCGGGGTAGCGGCGCCGCCGGCCGTCGAAGTCGTAGGGCTCTCCGGGGTGGAGGAGCATGTCGGCTACCCGGGCGACGGGGATCCACGAGCGCAGCGAGCCGGTCGCACCGGGCAGCGCCGGCACCCGGACCAGGTCTCGGGGGCCCCCGACATCGGCCATCGACGCGTACCCGTGCCCGAAGCCGCCCCCGGGCAGGCCGACCTGGCCGAGCAGGCAGGCGAGGGCGATGGACATCCAGAGCGGCTGCTCCCCGTGGCGGGCCCGCTGCAGCGACCACGAGGTGGTGACCATGGTGCGGCCGGCGGCCATGCGCCGGGCGAGGTCCGAGATCGCCGCAGCCGGGACCTGGGAGATGCCCGCCGCCCACCTGGGGGTCTTCGCCACGCCGTCGCTCCGCCCGGCCAGGTAGTCGAGGAGGCGGTCGGTGCCGACGCAGCAGCGCTCGCAGAAGTCGAGGTCGGCGAGGCCCTCTTCGACCAGCACGTGGGCCAGGCCGAGCATGACCGCCACGTCGGTGCCGGGCCGCAGCGGGTGCCAGGTGGCCCCGAGGTCGGGGGCCACGTCGTCGGCGAGCGGGCTGAGCACCTCGATCCCCATGCCGCGCGCGACCCCCCGGCGGAGGGCGGCCGCCACCCGGTGCTCGGTCACCCCGCCCGGGGAGACCCCGGAGTTCTTCGCCGGGAGCCCCCCGAAGGCCACCAGGGTGTCGGTGTGGGCGGCGATCACCGACCACGACGTCGCCCCCCGCCACACCGCCTCGTCGTCGCCGACGACGTGGGGCAGGAGCACCTCGGCCGCCCCGGTGCTGTAGGAGCCCACACTGACCGTCGCCCCGCCGAACAGCCCGGTGAAGCGGCGCAGCTGGCTCTGGGCGTGGTGGAAGCGCCCCGCGCTCGCCCAGCCGTAGGAGCCGGCGTAGACGGCGTCGGGCCCGAAGTCGTCCCGCACCCGGCGCAGCTCGGCCGCCACCCGGTCGAGCACCGCGTCCCAGCCCGGCGCGAGCCACTCGTCGGCCCCCCGGCCGGCCGACGGTCCCGGCCCGTCCTCCCACCATCCCCTCCGCACCGCGGGGCACCTCACCCGCGCCGCGCCTCGCGCGGCGTCGGCCACGTTGCCGAGCAGTGGCGAGGGGTCCGGGTCGGCTGGATGGGGCCGGACCGCCACGACCCGCCCGTCGTCCGCCTCGACGCTGAAGGCTCCCCAGTGGGCGACCTGGCGGGCTCGCCTGAGCATCCCGTGACGCTACCGCCGGTCCCTGCCGGGCGCGACGCTCGCCCGCCCGGCGCTACAGGTGACCGAGGGCTTCGACTCCCGATATCGCCAGCACTGCGGCGAGCACCACCAGGGCGATCATGAGGAGGCTGAAGACCAGGTCGGCCTTGCGGGTGACCAGACCGTAGATGCCCACCAGCTGGGCCAGGACCAGGGCCGCCGCGGCACCGTAGAGGATCGTCACCGGCGAACGCCGCCATGACCGCAACTCACCACTCCAGTCTAGCGCCGGTGCCCGGAGCCCGGGTCCCGCTGCCGACGTCGCCCGGCCTCGCCGAGCCCCCATGCCCGCTGGACGCGGGCCCACTCACCCTGCGGGCAGGGGGCCGTCGCCGGCGGCGGATCGGGCGGTCGGCACCGCCGGCGGCGGATCGGGCAGCTCAGTACCGGTAGGTGTCGGCCTTGAACGGTCCTGCCGGGTCGACGCCGAGGTAGGCGGCCTGACGGTCGGTGAGGCTGGTCAGCCGCACGCCGAGCTTGTCCAGGTGCAGCCGGGCGACCTTCTCGTCCAGGTGGCGGGGGAGGACGTGCACCCCGACGGGGTAGTGCTCGGAGCGGGTGAACAGCTCGATCTGGGCGAGCACCTGGTTGGTGAAGCTGGCGGACATCACGAAGCTCGGGTGCCCGGTGGCGCAGCCGAGGTTGACGAGCCGGCCCTCGGCGAGGACGATCACCGCGTGGCCGTCGGGGAACACCCAGGCGTCCACCTGGGGCTTGATCGTCTCCCGGCGGATCCCCGGGTGGCGGGCCAGGCCGGCCACGTCGATCTCGTTGTCGAAGTGGCCGATGTTGCACACGATCGCGTTGTGGCGCATGCGGGCCATTGCCTCGGCGGTGATCAGGTCGCGGTTGCCCGTCGCGGTCACGAAGATGTCGGCGGTCTCCACCACGTCGTCGAGGGTCAGCACCTGGTAGCCCTCCATCGCCGCCTGCAGCGCGCAGATCGGGTCGACCTCGGTGACGATCACCCGGGCACCCTGGCCGCGCAGCGACTGGGCGCAACCCTTCCCGACGTCGCCGTAGCCACACACCACGGCCACCTTGCCGGCCACCATCACGTCGGTCGCCCGGAAGATCCCGTCGATCAGCGAGTGACGGCAGCCGTAGAGGTTGTCGAACTTCGACTTGGTGACCGAGTCGTTGACGTTGATCGCGGGGAAGAGCAGGGTCCCCGCCTCCGCCCGCTGGTGGAGCCGGTGCACGCCGGTGGTGGTCTCCTCGCTGACCCCCTTGACCGCCCCGGCGGTGCGGGTCCAGAGCGTGGGGTCCTCACGCAGGGTGGCGCGCAGGGTGGCGAGGATCACGCCGTGCTCCTCGGGGTCCTCGGGGCCGAGCTCGGGGACCCGACCGGTGCGCTCCGCCTCGACGCCGAGGTGCACGAGCAGGGTGGCGTCGCCGCCGTCGTCGAGGATCGCGGTGGGCAGGGCGCCGCCGGGCCAGCGCAGCGCCTGGGTGGTGCACCACCAGTACTCCTCCAACGTCTCGCCCTTCCAGGCGAACACCGGGACTCCCGCGGCGGCGACCGCCGCGGCCGCGTGGTCCTGGGTGGAGAAGATGTTGCAGCTCGCCCAGCGGACCTCGGCGCCGAGGGCGACGAGGGTCTCGATGAGCACTGCGGTCTGCACGGTCATGTGCAGCGACCCGGATATCCGGGCCCCGGCGAGCGGCTTGGAGTCGCCGTGCTCGGCGCGCAGCGCCATCAGCCCGGGCATCTCGACCTGGGCCAGGTCGAGCTCCCGGCGCCCGAAGTCGGCGAGGCCGATGTCGGCGACGCGGTAGGCGGGTGCTGAGAGGGTGTCGGTCATTGGAGTGCCTCCGAGGAGATGGGGAAAGGGGACTGCTCGGGCTGCGAGACCGTCGAGGACGCCTGGCCCGGCGACCGGCCGGGAGGGCAGCTCGCCGGGGTCCGCCGCGCCGCGGAGCATCCCGGGGTGGCGCTGGTAGCCCGTCGCAGGCCGGGGTCGTCTGACCCTTCCCATCCGGTCGGCCCGTCCTTCGCCAACCTAGCCGCCCGCCGGGTTCGGTGGCCGCCAACCGGGCTCGGTGGCCGCCAACCGGGGCCGGGAGTAGCGTCCGGCCCGGCGAGGCAACGACCAACACGGAGCAACTGATGATCAACCCCCCCACTGGCCCGGTCCCGATCACCGTGGCCCACGGCGACGGCATCGGACCGGAGATCATGGACGCGACCCTCCGGGTGGTGACCGCCGGCGGAGCGGACCTGGCGGTGGAGACCATCCGGATCGGCCAGTCGGTCTACGCCGCGGGTAACACCTCGGGCATCGAGCCGGGCGCGTGGGAGTCTCTGCGCTCGACCCGGGTGTTCCTGAAGGCTCCGATCACCACCCCCCAGGGCGGCGGCTACAAGAGCCTCAACGTCACCGTCCGCAAGGCTCTCGGGCTGTTCGCCAACCTCCGGCCGTGCCCCGCGTACGCCCCCTTCGTCGCCACCCGCCACCCGGGGATGGACCTGGTGATCGTCCGGGAGAACGAGGAGGACGTCTACGGCGGGATCGAGCACCGCCAGACCGAAGACGTGACCCAGTGCCTGAAGCTGATCACCCGGCCGGGCACCGAGCGGGTGGTGCGCTACGCGTTCGAGTACGCCCGGCGCTACGGGCGCTCCAAGGTGTCGTGCTTCACCAAGGACAACATCATGAAGCTGACCGACGGGCTGTTCCACCAGGTCTTCGAGGAGGTGGCCGGCGAGTACCCCGACCTCGACCACGAGCACTGGATCATCGACATCGGGGCCGCCAAGCTGGCCGACACCCCCGAGGACTTCGACGTCATCGTCCTGCCCAACCTCTACGGGGACATCCTCTCCGACGTCGCAGCGCAGATCGCCGGCTCGGTCGGCCTCGCCGGCAGCGCGAACGTCGGCACCGACGTGGCGATGTTCGAGGCGGTCCACGGCTCCGCGCCCCCCCTGGCGGGCAAGGACGTCGCCAACCCCTCGGGCCTGCTGCTCGCCGCGGTCCAGATGCTCGTCTACATCGGCCAGGGGGAGGCGGCCACCCGGGTCCACAACGCGTGGCTGCGGACCATCGAGGACGGGGTGCACACCGCGGACATCCACGACCCGGCGACCTCGACCACGCTGGTCGGCACCTCGGGCTTCGCCGATGCGGTCGTCGCCCGCCTTGGCGAGCACCCCCGAACCCTGCGGTCGGTCGCCTACCCGTCGGGTACGGGACGCTTCGGGGTCTCGGTGCGCGAGCGGACCCCGGCTCGAAAGGAGCTGGTCGGCATCGACGTGTTCGTCGACTGGCGCCGGCCGATCGAGGAGCTGGCCGGGCTGCTCGAGGGCTGCTCGGACCCCGGCCTCGGGCTGGTGATGATCACCAACCGGGGTCAAAAGGTCTACCCCGACGGCATCCCCGAGACGTTCTGCGTGGACCACTGGCGCTGTCGCTTCCAGGGTCCCGACCCCGACCGCCCGGTGCCCGCCGAAGAGGTGGTCGCCCTGCTCGGCCGGCTCGTCGCCGCCGGGGTGGGCTTCATCAAGACCGAGGGGCTGTTCACCTTCGGCGGCGAACGGGGTTTCTCGCTCGGCCAGGGGCAGTGAGGACCCGAGTGGCAACTACTTGGACGGCCGAAGGCCGAGAACTGTGTGCTTCGGGACCGGGCCGAACGGGGTCCGTGGGAGTCCGTACAAGGCTCTGGCCTGCGACTTCGGGTCTCGCCGAAGCTGACCACCGTGCTCGCCTGCCCGCCCGGGCGGAGCGGGACTGAAGTACCTCGGGGCACGGGTGAGCCTCCCAGGGTGGTCGACTGCGGCTGGTCGAGGTTGCTCAGCAGCCGGTCGTTGGTGCCGTACACGGCAAAGTGGAAGTACTCCCCGAGCGAGCAGCGCTGCCGACTCGTGTCGGTGGCGACGAAGAAGAAGTAGTAGTAGTAGCCAGTGCCCAACGCGCCGTTCAGTTGGGAGAAGCGGATCGCGAGCTGGGAGGTGCGGCAGGCGGTGAGCGTCGCGCTGGACGGAGGCGCCGGCCGCTTCGAGGCGCTGGTCTTCGAGGCCGACACCGACGAGCACCCCGCGAGAGAAGCGACCAGTGCGGCAACGCCAGCCGCGAGCACAGTGACGACCTCAGTCCCGCAAACGACGTCATGGGATCACCAGCATCTGGGCCTCCGTGCCGATCGTGCCGCTCCCATCCATGTCGAGGTTCTGACCTCCGGCCCAGTCCGCCGGGTAGCTGCACGGATACGCAGTGCACCCACCGCGCTGGGCATACTGGTACAGCTTGACCGGGACGGCGTTCACCTGGCCACCGCCGACTGGCTGCTCGTAGGTACCGAAGGCCGAGAAGTCTAGGCTCCGCGGGACGCATTCCGCCCGACGACGCCCGCGGCCGGTCGGCGGGGTGGGGCACAGCAGCCCTCGGGGCAGGCGTCGGGCCAGGGACCGTCCGGCCCGAGCGACCGGCGTGGCGCGCCCGGGTCGAGGCGCTCGCCGAGCAGCTCTCGCACCATGGCGACGAACGCCGGGTGGCTGCCCGGCGTCGCGGACCGCAGCAGGGTGACGCCGCGCCCGGCGGCCACGCCGGCGGCCTCGGTGTCGAGGTCGTAGACGACCTCCATGTGGTCCGAGACGAACCCGAGCGGGCAGACCACCACTGTGTCCCCCCCGGGCACGGCCCGGAGCAGCTCGCACACGTCCGGCCCGAGCCATGCCTGGCCCGGGGGGCCGGAGCGGCTCTGGTAGCACATCTGCCAGGTCCCCACGCCGGCGCGCTCGGCCACCAGCGCCGCGGCGACCCGCAGCTGGCGTTGGTAGGGGGCGGACGCGGCCATCGACTCGGGGATGCTGTGGGCGGCGAACCACACCCGGGGCCGCTCACCAGCCCCGGCGAGGGTGCGGGCCAGCCCGTCGGCGAACGCCTCGACCAGGCCGGGGTGGTCGTAGTACAGGCGCAGCTTGTCGAGCGCTGGGGCGCCGGGGACCGCGGCCGCCGCCCGGGCGAGGTCGTCGCAGTACTGCCGGCAGCCGCTCCAGGACCCGAACGCCGAGGTGACGAGCACCGCGGCGCGGCGCACCCCGTCGTCGCGCATCACCTGGAGGGTGTCGACGAGCAGCGGGTGCCAGTTGCGGTTGCCCCAGTAGACCGGCAGGTCGATGCCGTGCGCGGCGAGATCGGCGCGCACCGCGGCGACGAGCTCACGGTTGTGACCGTTGATCGGGCTCACGCCCCCGAAGTGGTGGTAGTGCTCGGCGACGGCCAGCATCCGCTCCCGGGGCACGTCGCGGCCCCGCAGCACGTTGCCCAGGAACTCCATCACCTCGCCGGGTCTCTCGGGACCGCCGAAGGACAGCACCAGCAGCGCGTCGGGGGGGGTCACCGAGGCCCGAGCCTACGGCCGGCGCCGGCGACAGCTATTCAGCGCCGGAGGAGCGTGACCTGCTCGGTGCGCGCACCCCAGTTGACGCAGGTCTGGTACGACGGCTCCCAGATGTCCAGGTGGCGGCCGATGATCGCCCCGCCGGTGTCCTGGGCGACACGCACGCCGACCCCACTGATGTCGATCTTCGCGCCCATCGGCACCACCGATGGGTCGACGGCGACCGTCGCGGTGCTGACCGGCACGCCCGACGCGGTGATGCCCTGCAGGTCGTAGCAGGTCACGAGGAAGTCCCCGAGCGAGACGCTCGCCGCCGGCTGGGGGTGGGAGCGGCGCGCCGCTGCGGAGTGGGTGGCGGCGCGCCCCGCTCTGCGGGTGGCGGCGCGGTGCGCGGCGGCGCTCACCTCGAGGTAGCCACCCGGTCCGGTGGCCGCGATCGCGGTCACCTCCGCCGAGTGCGCCTCAGGGGCGGCCGACCCGGCGAAGCGGGCATCGCCGAAGGGGTACACCGAGCCGTCGCGGCCCGCCAGCCAGTAGCCCCGACCGCTCGGCGTGGCGGCGATGGCGGTCACCTCGGCGTGCTGGTGGCGCATCGGGAGCGACCCGCGGAAGGGGGCGTTGCCGTACTCGTAGACCGAGCCGTTGACCGCCGCGAGCCAGTAGCCCTGGCCCCGGGCAGCGGCGATCCCGACGATCGGCGCGTGGTGACGGAGGCCCTCGGAGTTGGGCGAGCCCTCGAAGGCGGCGTCCCCGAAGCCGTACACCCCCCCGGTGGCCGTCGCCAGCCAGTAGCCGGCCCCGCCGTGGGCGGCGGCGATGCCGACGACGGGGGAATGGCGGTGCTCGCCGGCGAGCGACCCGTGGAACCGGGCGTCGCCGAAGGGGTACACGCCCCCGCTGGCGGACACCAGCCAGTAGCCGCGGCCGCCGGCGGCGGCGGCGATACCGACTATGCGTCCCGCGTGTCGGCTGGCCGGCAGCGACCCGTAGTGGCCGGCGGCGCCATGGGCGGAGACCGCTCCTCGGGCGTCGACCACCCAGTAGCCGCGGCCGCCCGCGCTGGTCGCCGCTCCCACCACGTCGCCGCGGAGCCGGCCCGCGGGGAGCCCGGAGGCCCCACCGTACGCTTCCACCGCGGGGGGAGCCGGGTCGACACGCCGGGTGGCGGACAGGAGGGTCACGGCGCTCGCCCGGGAGCCGCCCGGCGTGCTGACCCGGTCACCAGCAGGGGCGGCGGCGTGACCTGCTCGGGCTCCCGTGCCCACCGAGCCGGGCGCAGGCACCGCGCCGGCGGCGAGCACCGCCAGCGGGACGGTGGCGGTGGCCACCCGACGGGTCAGCGCAGCCGGGCGGTGGGTCCGGGTGTGCTGCGGACCGCGGGGGAGGGAGTTGCGGCGCACGGGCGTGCGGGCACCACTGGGGATGGTCACTGAGGGCGTTTCCCTTTCGTCTCTGCGCGCCGGTGGGAAGTCGCGCAGCCGCCTCGGGGCGGCCGACGACCGGCGCGGGTCCCCGCCGGAAAGGGAAAGGCGGGGAGGCGGGCGTGACGGCACCGCGCCGGCGGTCTCTGGGACGGTCGCCCGGGTGCCTTGTCGTCTGTCGGCGCAGAACCCTACCGGTGACACCTCAGGAAAGTAAACCCAATAAACCATGACATTGGTCACAGTCCATTGGCAACAATGTGAATGCGCTGGTCAGGTTGCATTTGGACTGAATGCGGGGGGCAAACGCGTGGTGGTGATTCGACCGCGCTGCGGGGTATCTCGTAGCATCGGGGAGTGTCCAGTAGCGAACGGGTGACCGTGGCGGTCCGCGAGGGGGTGGTCGACGTCCGGCTCAACCGCCCGGAGAAGCTCAACGCCTTGGACTCGCCGATGTTCGAGGCGCTGGTCGGGGCGGCCGACCGTCTCGCCGGGGACGCCGGCGTGCGGGCGGTGGTCCTCCCCGGGGAGGGGCGAGCCTTCTGCTCGGGGTTGGACTTCGCTTCCTTCCAGGCCATGTCGGGGACTTCCGACGACTCCGACGTGCACGCCGAGTTGGGGCGGCGCCTGCCGGGCCGGTCGACCAACCTGGCCCAACAGGCGGCCCAGGGCTGGGCGGACCTGCCGGTGCCGTCGATCGCCGCGGTCCATGGCGTCGCCCTCGGCGGGGGCCTGCAGGTCGCCATCGCGGCCGCCAGCCCCGAAGCGATCCGCTCGGCCAAGGCGCTGCTCGACCGCTCGGCCGGCTCCGACCGGGCCGGCCAGTACCGGGCCGAGTCCGAGGCGATGGCCGCGCTGGTCGGCAGCCCGGCTCAGGCCGAGGCGGTGCGCTCCATGTTGGGTCGGCGCCCGCCGTGCTCCCCCGACCCGACCCCCGGCCGAGGCGACGCGGCGGGGACCGGGGCCCCGGAGCCGGTCATTGCCTCCTCGATCCGCTCGACGAGCGCGGCGACGGCCACCGAGGTCGTGCGGTCCCGGCGCAGGGCGACCCCGACCCGGCGGACCAGCTCCCGCCCGGCGAAGGGGACGGCTCGGAGAGGCCCGCCGGGGGAGACCACCGACGCGGGGACCACCGCCGCCCCGAGCCCGGCGCCGGCCATGGCGAGCACCCCGTCCATCTCCAGGCCCTCGACGGCGAAGACCGGCTGGAACCCGGCCCCCCGGCAGGCGGCGAGGGTCACCTCGCGCAGGTCGTAGCCGGACCGGAACATCACCAGGGGGACGTCCCTCAGGTCCGCGAGCTCCAAGACGTCCCGGCCGGCCAGCGGGTGGCCGGCCGGTACCGCGACAACCAGCTCCTCCTCGCCGAGGGGTCGGGTCTCGAGCCACGAGCCGGCGACCGGCAGGATGATCAGGGCCACGTCGACCAGGCCCCGCTCGAGGCTCACGACCAGGTCGCCCGAGCCGGTCTCGGGCACCACCAGGTCCACGCCGGGGTGGTCCCGGCGGAAGCCGGCCAGCACCCCGGGCAAAAGGGTGGTGGTGAGGCTCGGCGTGGCGCCGAGGGTGACCCGCCCGCGCTGGAGGCCACCGAGGGCCTCGACCGCGGCCACCCCTGCGTCGCAGTCGGCGAGCACCTGGCGGGCCCAGGGGACGAACGCCTCGCCCGCCGCGGTGAGCGCCGCACCCTGGCGGGAGCGGTCGAACAACGGCGCCCCGAGCTCGGCCTCGAGGGCGCGTACCGCGGCGCTGATCGACGGCTGGGCCACGTGTAGGCGCGCCGCGGCACGCACGAACTGGTGCTCCTCGGCGAGGGTCACCACGTAGCGGAGCTGGTGGAGCTGCACGGCTCCATAGGCTACGCCTCTTCAGTCGAGAAGCAGTCGATCCTCGACGGGGCGGGGCCCAGGCGTTAGCTTCGAGGAGGTCGGGGAAAGGAAGCCCGATCCTGGAGCAGGGGAGAACATGACCGAACCCGCCGTGCCGGAGACACGACCCCGGGCCGCCATCGAGGCGCGGACGCTGCGCCGGGACCGGTGGTGGAGGGCTCCGACGATGTCCGCGGTGGTGCTCACCGCCTTCGTGGTGTACGCCACCGTCGCCGCGTTCTGGAACGCCGACTACTACTACCGGCCCTACATCTCGCCGTTCTACTCACCGTGCCTGGTGGCCGGCTGCCACCTGTCGGCCGAGAGCTACACCTCGGGGAGGGTCAACGTCCCGCACCTCACCGTCCTCGGCTACTGGTGGGTCATCTCGCCGGCGATCCTCATCCTGGTCTTCCCGCTCGGGTTCCGCCTGACCTGCTACTACTACCGGCGCACCTACTACCGGGCGTTCTGGCGATCCCCGCCGGCGTGCGCGGTCGCCGAGCCACACGGCTCCTACAGCGGCGAGACCCGCTTCCCGCTGATCCTGCAGAACGTCCACCGCTACTTCTTCTACGCCGGGCTGGTGTTCAACGCGATCCTCACCTACGACGCGGTGGTCGCCTTCCGCAACCACGCCGGGCAGTGGGGCCACGTCGGGCTCGGAACTTTCGTGCTGGTGGTCAACGCCCTGCTGCTCTGGATGTACTCGCTCGGGTGCCACTCGTGCCGGCACATCGTCGGCGGGCGGCTCAAGCACTTCTCCAGGCACCCGGTCCGCTTCCGGATGTGGGGGCTGGTCTCCAAGCTCAACGCCAGGCACATGCAGTTCGCGTGGGCGAGCCTGATCTGGGTCGCCCTCACCGACCTGTACGTCCGGCTGGCCGCCAGCGGGACGATCCACGGGGGGTGGGTGTGATGGCCGACCACGAGCACCACCGCTACGACGTGGTGGTGGTCGGAGCCGGCGGGTCGGGGCTGCGGGCGGCGATCGCCGCCCACGACGCCGGGGCGTGCACCGC
>JAJZWW010000047.1 GCA_021846485.1 Actinomycetes bacterium | reverse complement strand
TTGAACCCCTTCCGCCAGTCGAACTTCTCGACCGCGTGGATCAGGCCCAGGTTGCCTTCCTGGATCAGGTCGCCCAGGGACAGCCCCGACCACTGGTACTTGCGGGCGACCGAGACGACCAGGCGGAGGTTGGCGTTGATGAACGTGGAGGTTGCCCGGTCGGCCGCGCCGACCTGCCTCAGCAGCTCGCGCCGCCGGCGAGCCGACACCGGCTCGGGCCCCGCGAGGACCGCCTTGGCCGCCTGGCCCTCCTGGATGGCCTGGCCGAGACGCATCTCGTCGGCCTTGGTGAGCAGGGGGAAGCTGCCCGCCTCGTCCAAGTACAGCCCGAGCAGGTCCGGACCCGCTCCCATGGTCACCCGTCGCTTCTTGTCACTCATCGTCGGCATCTTTCCTCGAGACCCTGGGCCGCATCCCGGGTCGGGGGGTCGCCCGGGCGGTCCTTGCTCAGTCTTCCAACGGTCGGCACGGCAGGTTTATGCCGCTTCCGGAGCAGATGTGACCAAAGACACTGCCGGAATCGTCACCGAAGGCCCTAAAGGACAAGACCGCAGTCTAGCGCAGCCCGGTACCCCAACCCCAACCGGCCCGACCGCGGCGGCCTGCGGGGACCAAGCGGTAGGCGCCGTACGCTGCTCGGACCGGCCGCCCGCGACAGCCGTGGTGCGGGCAACGGAGGAGGAGTCATGGACGACGCCCAGATTGTGGAGCGCATCGACGCGCTTGTCCGAGAGGAGCACCAGCTGGAGCGCAGCCACACCGACCAGCCGCTCGATGCCGAGGAGCAGGAACGCCTGCGCCACCTCGAGGAGCAGCTCGACTTGGCGTGGGACCTCCTGCGCCGCCGTCGGGCCCGGCGGGCGGCGGGGGGCAACCCCGACGAGGTGGAGCTACGCCCGAGCGACGTGGTGGAGCGCTACCGTCAGTAGCCGCGGCCGCCGCTACGCGCACATCCCCTGTGCCGACCGCTCACCCCCCAGCCAGCCGGCGAGGGGGACGGCGGTGGCGGGGGTGCTCGGTGGGGGGCCGGGACGTGAGCGGTGGTATCGGCAGGGCGCGCTCGTCGCCGGCAGCCAGGTCGACCACCTGGTCGTAGTGGCCGAAGCGCACCGTCCTCCCATCGTCCCAGCGATAGCGGGCCTCGTCGGGCGACACCTGCACCGCCAGCTTCCCGGCCTGCCAGAAGATCGTGAACCCGAGGCTCCGCAGTGCCGTCGGCAGCCGGGGGCGGAACAGCAGCCCCGGCCCGTGGTCACGCATCCCCCCGAATCCGAACACCGCTCCCAGCCACGCCCCCGCCAAGGCGGCCAGGTGCAGCCCGTCGCGGGTGTTGTGCTCGAGGTCGTGCAGGTCCATCAAGGCGGCCTCACCCCAGTAGTCGTAGGCCAGGTCCATGTGCCCGGTCTCGGCTGCGAGGACGCACTGGACCGCCGCGGACAGAGACGAGTCGCGCACCGTCAGGGCCTCGTAGTAGGCGAAGTTGGCGACCTTCTGGGCGGGGGTGAAGTGGTCGCCGCAGATGAGCATGGCGAGGACCAGGTCGGCCTGCTTGACGACCTGCTTGCGGTACAGCTGGAGGTAGGGGTAGTGCAGCATGAGCGGGTACTCGTCGGCTCCGGTGGCCTCGAAGTCCCAGCGCTCGTGGGCAGTGAAGCCCTCCGATTGGGGGTGGACCCCTAGCTCCTCGTCCCAGGGGACCCGCATCGCGGCGGCTGCACGGCGCCAGGCGACGCTCTCTTGTTCCTCCACCCCGAGCGTCCCAGCTACGTCGGGGTGCCGACCGGCAGCGTCCGCGGCCAGCTCCAGGTTCCGGGCGGCCATCAAGTTGGTGTACACGTTGTTGTCGGAGATCGCGCTGTACTCGTCCGGACCGGTGACCCCGTCGATGCGGAAGGCGCCGCCCTCGTCGAAGAAGCCCAGCGCCATCCACAGACGGGCCGTTTCCACGTAGAGCTCAGTGGCGGTGTCGCGCTCGAAGTCGCGGTCGCCGGTCGCCTGCACATAACGGCGGGCGGCGTCGGCTACGTCGGCGTTGACGTGCTGGGCTGCCGAGCCCGCAGGCCAGTAGGCGCTGCACTCCTCACCGCCGATCGTCCGCCAGGGGAAGACCGCCCCGGCCAGACGCAGGGCCCGGGCGCGGTCGCGGGCGGACGGCAGGATGCTCTGGCGCCATCGGAGGGCATCGGCGGCCGAGCGTGGCTCGGTGTAAGTGAGCACCGGCAGCACGAAGGTCTCGGTGTCCCAGAAGGCATGGCCGTCGTAGCCCGGGCCGGTCAGGCCCTTGGCGGGGATCGCCCGCTGCTCGGAGCGAGCCCCCGCCTGCAGGATCTGGAACAACGCGAAGCGCACCGCCTGCTGGATCTCGGCGTCACCTTCCAGCCGGACGTCGGAACGCTCCCAGAAGGCGTCGAGGTACCGGCGCTGCTCGCCCAGCAGCCCACGCCAGCCGGTGTGGCGGGCGCCGGCGCCGGCCGCCCCCACCTGGTCGCGCAGCGCCGGGACGCTCCTCCCCGACGACCACCCGTAGGTGAGGTACTTCACGATGCGCAGGGGGTGCCGGGGACCGACGACGGCGATGAACGTCGTCCGCCCGATGTCGTCGGAGACGTTGGAGTGGACCGACACGTCGTCGGGTCCCTCCCAGAGGTGGTCCATGTACGCGGCCACCGTGAGGCCGCTGTTCCTGGTGCGGTGGACGAGGTGGACCCCGTCGCCGCGGGCCTCGGCATCGAGCGCCTCGAGCGGGCGGTCGATGGCAGCGGCCACCCTCGGGTCACCGGAGAAGGCGGGTAGCTCCTCGTTGGCGACCAGCTCGGACTGGACCACGACCCGCACGTCGCCGTCCACCGCGTCGACCGTGTACTCGATCGCCACCACCGCCCGCTGCACGAGGGAGACCATCCGGGTGGCGCGGACCTCGACCCGGGAGCCCCCGGGGGACACCCAGCGGGTGGTGCGCCGCAGTACCCCGCCGCGCAGGTCCAGGACCCGTTCGTGGGACTCCACCCGGCCGTAGCGGAGATCGAACGGCTCGTCGTCGACCAAGAGGCGGATGAGCTTGCCATTGGTGACGTCGACGACCGTCTGACCGGCCTCCGGGTAGCCGTAGCCGGCCTCGGCGTAGGGCAGGGGCCGCGACTCGTAGAAGCCGTTGAGATAGGTTCCCGGCAGGCCGAAGGGCTCACCCTCGTCGAGGTTGCCGCGCAGCCCTATGTGCCCGTTGCCGAGGGCGAAGACCGACTCGGACTGAGCGAGCCGGTCCAGGTCGATGCCGACCTCGCGCACGCACCACCCCTCCGGCTCGAAGGGCCGCTGCCCCGCGCCTGCCGCCCCGGCCTCCCGGCGCCTGCGGCTCACCGGCGGAGCAGCTCGGAGAGATCGCGGACCACGAGGGTCGCCCCGTGGGCGGCGAGCGCGTCCCGCTGGCCGCCCCGGTCGACGCCTACCACGGCAGCAAACCCGCCAGCTCTTCCGGCCTCGACCCCGGCGAGGGCGTCCTCGAAGACCGCGGCCGCCGAGGGCTCGACGCCGAGGCGCCGGGCCGCGGCGAGAAAGGTGTCGGGGGCGGGCTTGCCGGCCAGGTGCTCCTCGGCGGCGGCGATGCCGTCCACCCGCGCATCGAGCAGCGGCTCCAGTCCGGTGACCTTCACTACCTCGGCAGTGTTCGCGCTGGATGACACCACTGCGGTGCGCAGGCCGGCGTCACGCACCGCTTCCAGGTAGCGTCGGGACCCCTCGAACACCTTCACTCCCTCCCGACGGATGCGGGCGAGCAGCAGTTGGTTCTTGCGGTTGCCGAGGCCGTGGACGGTTTCGGCGTCCGGCGGGTCGTCGGGGCCGCCCTCGGGGAGGGTGGTGCTCCGGGAGGCGAGGAAGTCGCGCACCCCGTCGGCCCGGGGCTTGCCGTCGACGTAGTCGTCGTAGTCGTCGTGAAGGTCGAAGGGCTGCGCCTCGCCCCCCTCCCGCTCGGCCCGCCGGCACAGGAACTCGTCGAAGGTGTCCTTCCACGCGGCGGCGTGCACCGAGGCGGTGTCGGTGAGCACCCCGTCGAGATCGAACAGGCAGGCGGTGACCCCTCCCGGCAGTCCCAACACGGGCCGTCCCTACCCGATCGGCCCGGATCGCCAACCGGGGCGCTAGCCTAGCGCTACCTGAGCAGCTGTCTTGCTGCCGCTACTTCCCGCTGGATCTGGTTGGTCCCCTCGTAGATCTGGGTGATCCGGCCCCTTCGTCCCGAGTCCCGAGCGTCGTCGGCAGCCGGCTTACGTACCGTTTCCTGTCCATCCAGACACCGTGCCTCCTGGCTGTTGTAACCGTGCCTCCTGGCTGTTGTAGTTGTAGGGATCGAATGTAGTTGTAGGGATCGAAGTACGGTCGATGTCCTCCACCCGCACCGACGCCACCGGGCGGCGGCCGAGCAGTACAGCGGCGATCAGCCGGGCCCGGCTGGCCTGGTTGTACGCCGTGGCGGGGCCCAGCGGGGTGCGTCGAGCTGCTGCCACAGTTCCGGGAGGTCGGCGACGCTGCGGGTGCCGTCTGCCGACGGCGCCTCGGCGCTGAGGCTCGAGGCTGGCGGCCACCTTCTCGGCGGTTCGCCGAGAGCCGCGAACCGTCCGGCTGACCTGGCGGGGCCGGCTGTCACCGCCGCGGCCGACGAACACTCTCACCTCCCACACGCCCGGCTCCCGCTCGCGAAGGCTGGCCATGCCGGGGACGGGGACCGGGTGTAGGGATGACCGTAGGGCCGGGCCTGGCGGCCCGGAGCGAGAAAACCTACTTGAGCAGCTGTCTTGCCACCACGACCCGCTGGATCTGGTTGGTGCCCTCGTAGATCTGGGTGATCTTGGCGTCGCGCATCATCCGCTCGAGGGGGAAGTCCTGGGTGTAGCCGTAGCCCCCGAGGAGCTGGACTCCGTCGGTGGTCACCGCCATGGCGGTGTCGGACGCGAAGCACTTGGCGGTCGCCCCGGCCATGGTCAGCTCGCCGTCGGGATCGTCCTCGTCGATCAACGCGCACGCCCGGTAGGTGAGCAGCCGGGCGGCCTCGGTGCGCATGGCCATGTCGGCCAGCATGAACTGCAGCCCCTGGAGCTCGGCGATCGGCTTGCCGAACGCTCGGCGCTGCTTCATGTACCCCTTGGCGACGTCGATCGCCCCCTGGGCGAGACCGACCGCCTGGGCGGCGATCGAGGTGCGGCTCCGGTCGAGGGTGTGCATGGCGATGGTGAAGCCCTGCCCTTCCTCGCCGACCAGGTGGGAAGCGGGGACCCGCGCGCCGTCCAGGATCACCTCCCGGGTCGGGCTGCCCCGCATGCCGAGCTTCTTCTCGAGCTTGCCGAAGCGCAGGCCCATGTCCTTTTCGACGAGGAAGCACGAGACGCCCTTGGCCCCCGCCCCTAGGTCGGTCTTGGCGAACACGACGTACATCTCCGAGATCCCCGCGCCGCTGATCCAGTACTTGGAGCCCGACAGCACGTACTCGTCGCCGTCGCGCACCGCCCGGGCGGACATGGCCGCGGCGTCGCTGCCCGCGTCGGCCTCCGACAGGCAGTAGCTGCCCTGCGACTCGCCCCGGGCGATGCGGGGCAGGTAGCGGGCCTTGAGCTCCTCGGAGGCCCAGTTGATCACCGGGAGGGTCGCCAGGGCGTTGACCGCGAAGATCAGGCTGGTCGAGCCGCACACCCGAGCGAGCTCCTCCACGAGGACGGCCTGGGTGACGTGGTCGGCGCCGCTGCCACCGTAAACCTCGGGGATGCCGAGGCCAGGCAGGTCCATCGCCAGGCAGTCCTTGAAGTTGTCCCACGGGAACTCCCCGGTGGCGTCCACCTCCGCCGCCCGGGGCGCGATCCGCTCCTCCGCCAGGGCGCGCACCGCGGCCCGGAACTCCCGCTGCTCTGGGGTGAGGGTGATCGGCTGCATGCCACGATTCTCGCGCGCCCCGCCCGCAATCGTCGGACGTCCGAGCGAATCGGCGGGCTGGCTAGCCTCGGAGGCCATGCCCGCGATGGCCCTCCTGTTTCCCGGTCAGGGTTCGCAGCGCCCCGGCATGGGGATCCCGTGGATCGATCACCCTGCGTGGGGGGCGGTCGAGCGGGTCAGCGCGGCAAGCGGCCGGGACGTTGCCGGGCTGCTCGTCGACGCCGACGCCGAGACCCTGCGCCAGACCCGCAACGCCCAGCTCGCCACCTTCGCCCTGTGCCTGGTGGTCCTCGACGCGGCGCGCTCCTCGGGGCTGCTCGACGCGCCGGTGGCAGCCGTCGCCGGCCACAGCCTCGGGGAGTACACCGCCCTCGTCGCCGCTGGTGTGCTCACGGAGAAAGACGCCGCGCAAGTGGTCGTCGAGCGCGGCGAGGCGATGCAGGCCGCCGCGGCGGCGACCCCGGGCACCATGGCCGCGATCCTCGGGCTCGAACCTGACCGGGTCGCGGCGGCGTGCGAGGGCATCGAGGGCGCCTGGGTCGCCAACGACAACGCCCCGGGTCAGGTGGTTGTGGCGGGCACCGCCGAGGGGGTGGGAGAGGCCGCGCGCCGCGCCCGGGGCCTCGGCGCCAAGCGAGTGCTCCCGCTGGCCGTCGGGGGGGGGTTCCACTCGCCCCTCATGGCGCCCGCCGCCGAGCGGCTCGGCCGGGCGCTCGCCGGCACCGCGTGGGCCCCCGCTTCGGTCACGGTGGTCGCCAACGTGGACGCCGCCCCCCACCTGGACGGCTTCCCCGGCCTCCTCGCCGCCCAGCTGGCCGCGCCGGTCCGCTGGCGCGAGTCCCTGCTCACCATGCGCAGCCTCGGCGCGGAGGTCTTCGTGGAGCTCGGCCCCGGCGCCGAGCTGAGCGGGATGGTCAAGCGCACCCTGGAGGGGGTCGAACGAGTGACGGTCACCACGCCCGAGGACCTCGACCGGCTCGGTCAGTAGATCCTCAAGAAGTTCTGCCACTCCCTGATCCGGGCAGACGCCTCCGCAGGGGTGAGGGCGAGGGCCTCTTCGGTGACCGTGTCCGCGAAGGCCCGCCGCCTCCAGTAGTCGTGCGCCACCCCCCTGACGACCTCGGCCCGGGCGGACAGCAGGTCTCCTGGGGCCCCTCCGAGGAAACCCCACAGGCTGAACGCCCACTCGAAGTCGTGGATCACCGGGGCTCGCCCGAAGCGGGCCGCCCGCCGGGAACCGCAGGCGAAGCCGCCGGCGAGGGCGTCCTCGCGCCGCTCGACCCGGGACAGGACGAAGCGGTCCTCGAAGCGCTTGGCGAGCTTGAGGCCGTAGCCGAGGTCAGGGCCGGGCACCCCGAATCGCTCCCCGGCCGGCGGGGTCAGCTCGAGCAGCTCCCCGGGGCGGTCCTGGAGCCACCGGCCGGGCACCTCCAGGCGCCCTGAGGGCCTGACCCGGTCGGAGGGCTGGACCGGGACGTAGTCCGGTTGAGTCACGACCACAGATCCTGCCCGCTGCCCCGAACCCCGGGCAACCCGGGCGCCGCAACGGCGCCGTCGCCGCGGGCAGAAGACCCGAGAAACCTCCGCGAAGTGTCGGGCGGCCGACAGGCACGCTCGGCGCCGGGCCTTGGCTTCACCTGCGTCCGTAAGGAGGGCACCGACGGTGGGCATGATGTCGACGACCTGGCGCCAGCTTCGCCATCTCCGCCGCTCTCGTTGCAGGCCTGGACGCGCCGCTCGGCAGGCAGCCCCGCCGGCCTCCCCGGCCGGGACGGCATCGCGGGCGTGGGAGGCGTCTCCGGGGGTTTCGTCGCTGTGTGGGCAGCGCGGCCGGCGGCGTGGCTGGTGGTCCTGCCGCTCGCCGGCACCTTGCTGTTCGGGGCCGACCAGGTGCTCATGCCCGCCGTGTCGCGAAGCCCGCTGCGCTCCGGCGCCAGCGACTTCCGGTGGCTGCCGACCGGCCTCGACCTGGGCAGGGCGCTCGGAGCGCCGCTCGTCCCGCGGCTCGCCTCTAGACGGGGGCTGGCGGTGGCGGTGGCCGCCGGCTTCGTGGTGTTCGCCGCTCCCACGGGGATCCTCGCGGCCAGCCACTCGGCAGACCTCGACGTCGCGGTCGAGGTGGTCCGTGGGGCGGGCACGATGATGGCCGACCTGGTCGGCTTCACCGCCATGCAGACCGCCCTGCCCGCCACGGCCCGGGACCAGGAGCTCGGGGCGTTCTTCGCCCTGGTCGCGGCCGCCCCCGGCTCGCTCGCCGCGTCCGGCCTGCTAGGGGTGCTCGGGCTGCGCCTCACCCTGATCGCGTTCGACCCGCCGGCCGCGGGCCTCGCACTCGTCGGCCTGCCGTTGCTGTCCCACGTGCTGCCCCTCGCCCCCGGGCAGACGGCGGGAAGCGCCGGCCCAGATGCTCAGACGGCGGGAAGCGCCGGCCCAGATGCTCAGGCACCCGGCGCCCCGCCCGACGGGGCGTGCACCAGGGCATAGACCACCGAGTCGGCCAGTGCCTCCCAGGAGGCCTCGATCACGTTGGGCGACACCCCGATGGTGCTCCAGGTGCGCTCCCCGTCGGTGGTGTCGACGAGGACTCGGGTCACCGCCTCGGTGCCCCGGGAGGTGTCGAGGACCCGCACCTTGTAATCGGTCAGGTGCACCTGCGCGAGTTGCGGGTACGCGGGTCCGATCCCCTTGCGCAGGGCGGCGTCGAGGGCGTTGACCGGCCCGTTGCCCTCGGCGGTGGCGAGGACCCGCTCGTCGCCGACGTGGAGCTTGATCGTCGCTTCGGTCACGAACGTGGTGTCCTCGCGCAGCTCGGTGATCACCCGGTGCGACTCGAGGCGGAAGAAGTCCTGCTTCCAGCCGGCGGCGGAGCGCAACAACAGCTCGAGGGACCCGTCGGCGACCTCGAAGTGGTACCCGCGATGCTCCAGTTCCTTCAGTCGCTCCACGACCTCGCCGAGGACCGCCGAGGGCAGCTCGAGGCCGATCTCCTCCGCCTTCAGCGCCAGGGTGGAACGCCCGGCCATCTCCGAGACCACGAAGCGGGTCCCGTTGCCGACCTCGGCAGGGTCGACGTGCTCGTAGGCGCTGCGCCGGCGGGCGATGGCGCTGGTGTGCAGCCCGGCCTTGTGGGCGAACGCCGACACCCCCACGAAGGGCTGGTGGGGGGTGGGGGCGACGTTGACCAGCTCGGCGACGTGGTGGGCGACGGTGGTGATCCGCCCGAGGCGCTCGCGGGGGATGCTCTCCACCCCCATCTTCAGGGTCAGGTCGGGCACCACCGAGGTGAGGTCCGCGTTGCCGGTCCGCTCGCCGTAGCCGTTGACGCAGCCCTGCACCTGGGTGACTCCCTGGCGGACCGCGGCGAGCGAGTTGGCCACCGCGCACCCCGAGTCGTTGTGGAAGTGCCCCCCGAGGCCGATCCCGACGCGGTCGCGGACCTCGCCGACGACCAGCTCCACCTCGAACGGAAGACTCCCGCCGTTGGTGTCGCAGAGGATCACCGCCTCGGCGCCGGCGTCCTCGGCCGCCCGGAGCACGTCGAGGCCGAAGCCGGGGTCGTCCCGGTACCCGTCGAAGAAGTGCTCCGCGTCGACCATCACCCGCCGGCCACTGCCCCGCAGGAAAGCGACGCTGTCGGCAACCATGTCCACCGCCTCGGTGAGGCTGGTGCGGAGGGTCTCGGTCACGTGCCAGCGGGCCGACTTGGCGACCAGGCACACCACCTGGGTGGCCGCAGCCAGCAGGTCGGCGAGCACCGGATCGGTCTCCGCCCGGCCGCCCGCCTTGCGGGTCGAGCCGAACGCCACCAAGGTGGCGTGACTGAGGGTCAGTTCGCCTGCCGCCGCCCGGCGGAAGAACTCCGCGTCCTTGGGGTTGGCGCCCGGCCAGCCACCCTCGATGTAGGCGACTCCCAGGTGGTCGAGCTGCTCGGCAACCCTCAACTTGTCATCGACGGTGAGGGACAGGCCCTCCTGCTGAGAGCCGTCGCGCAAGGTGGTGTCGTAGATGTCGACCGCCGCGGGGAGGCCCCGGGGCACCCGGTGAGGGTGGTCAGCGAACATGCTCGACCCAGTCCTTGTAGCGGTCCACCTTTCCCCTGACCACCTGCCCGTAGAGCTCCTGGATCCTCCGGGTCACCGGCCCCGGGGAACCGTCACCGACCTGCCGGTCGTCGACCGACGCGACCGGCACCACCTCCGCCGCGGTCCCCGTGAGGAAGGCCTCCTCCGCCACATACAAGTCGCTGCGCAGGACGTTCTCGGTCACCACCTCGTAGCCGAGGTCCCGGGCGAGGGTGACCACGGTCTCCTGGGTGATGCCCTCCAGCGCCCCGGCCGACGCCGGCGGGGTGAGGATCCTGCCCCGGCGGACGACGAAGAGGTTCTCTCCGGTGCACTCCGAGACGTAACCCTGGGGCGAGAGGAGGATCGCCTCGTCGTAGCCCGCCTTCAGCGCCTCGACCTTGGCCATCGAGGAGTTGATGTACATGCCCGTCCCCTTGGCCGCCGGGGGCATCGCGTTGGGCGCGTGGCGCTGCCAGGAGCTGATCTTCATCCGCACCCCACGCTCGAGGCCCTGCACGCCGAGGTAGGCCCCCCAGGGCCACACCGCGATCGACACCTGCACCGGAGCGGGCAGCGGGTTGAGGCCCATCTCCCCGTAGCCGAGGTAGACCAGCGGGCGGATGTAGCACTGGTCGAGGCCGTTGGCCGCGACCGTCCGGCGGACGGCGGCCACCAGCTCGTCCTCCCCGAAGGGGACCTCCATCAGGAAGATCCGGGCGGAGCGCAGCAGGCGCCCGATGTGATCGCGGAGCCGGAACACCCCGGGGCCGCCGTCGGTCGGGTAGGCCCGGATGCCCTCGAACACCCCGCAGCCGTAGTGCAGCGAGTGGGTGAGCACGTGGATGCGGGCCTGGTCCCAGTCGACCAGCTCGCCATCCATCCAGATCTTCTCGGTGGGGGTGATGGGCATGGCTAGAGCCTCCCTGCAGGTAGTTGCGCCAACCTCGTCGCGATGGCGTCGCCGGTGGCGGCGGTCGGGCGTCCCGGCTCGGGGGGAGTGGCGGCGACCGCCGCTTGGATGCGGGCGGCGATGTCTCCCTCCCCGAGGAAGTCGAGCATCATCGCCGCGGAGACCACCGCCGCGGTCGGGTCCGCGGTGGCGGTGCCGGCGATGTCGGGGGCGGAGCCGTGGACCGGCTCGAACATCGACGGCCCGGTGCGCGCCGGGTTCAGGTTGGCCGACGCCGCCCGGCCGATTCCCCCGGCGACCGCCCCAGCCAGGTCTGTGAGGATGTCGCCGAAGAGGTTGTCGGTGACGATCACGTCGTAGCGGCCCGGGTCCTCGACCAGGTGGATGCACGCCGCGTCCACGTGGCTGTAGGTGGTGGTGAGTTCCGGCCTCTCTGCAGTGACCGCCTCGAAGGTCCGGGACCAGAGGTCGCCGGCGAAGCCGAGCACGTTGGTCTTGTGGACCAGGCTCAGGTGCCGGCGGGCACGGCCGGCCGCCAGGTCGCCGGCGTAGCGGATGCAGCGCTCGACGCCGAAGCGGGTGTTGACCGACCCCTGGGTGGCGACCTCCTCAGGGGTCCCCCTGCGCAGGAAACCGCCCTCGCCGGCGTAGGTGCCCTCGGTGTTCTCCCGCACTACCACCAGGTCGAGCGGGACCCCGGCCCCTACGCTCGTCGCGGCCCGGAAAGGCCTCACGTTGACGTAGAGATCGAGGGCGAAGCGTAGGCGGAGCAGCAGCCCTCGCTCGAGCACCCCGGGGGGCACCTCGGGAGTGCCGATCGCCCCGAGCAGGATGGCGTCGAAGCCGCGCAGCTCCTCCAGGACGGCGTCGGGGAGGACCTCGCCGGTCGCCAGGTAGCGCCTGCCCCCCAGGTCGTAGTCGACGGTGTCGAGCTGCGCGCCAGCCGCTCGGGCCACCTTCAGGGCCTCCGGGACGACCTCGGTGCCGATCCCGTCCCCGGGGATGACGGCGATGCGGTGGGCGCTCATGGGTATCGGCTACCTCCGGTGGGGCGGTCTGGGCCCGGCCGGGTGGCCCAGACAGGGCGGGGAACGGTGGGCGGCGAGGGGTCGGCCCGGGCCCGGACATGCGACGACCGCCCCCTGGGGGACGGTCGGGGACGCACACCGGAGGGGGCCGGTGTGCTAGGCGATGAGTACCGCCAGGCGGGTGCGGGGAGATCTCACCTCACCCATCTTCGTGGCTGCGCCCGGCGGCGTCAACCGCGCTGCGCAGGGGAGGAGACGACCCCGGCGGTGAGTAGCCTCGACGGTCATGGCCGAGACGCAACTCACGCGCGAGACCTTCGATCGGCTGAGCGCCGAGCTCGAGGACCTGAGGACCCGGGGACGGGTAGACATCGCCCGCGCCATCGAGGCCGCCCGCGCCCTCGGGGACCTCTCGGAGAACGGCGACTACCACGCCGCCAAGGACAGCCAGGGCAAGATGGAGGCCCGCATCCGCCAGCTGGAGGCGACGCTGCGCGACGCCGAGATCGTCGACACCACCTCAGCCGGGGACGACGGCTCGATCCGCACCGGGGTAGTCGTCTCGCTGCGCTACACCGGCGACGACGAGGTCGAGCAGTACCTGATCGGTTCGATCGAGGAGCGCCGCCCGGGGGTGTCGGTGGTGTCCCCGCACTCGCCGCTCGGCCAGGCCCTGGTCGGCCGTAAGGCCGGTGACCGGGTCGCCTACGACGCCCCGAGCGGGTCGCTAGAGGTCGAGATCGTCGCCGTCGGGTCCTGAGAAGCCATCGGGGGTTGGACGGTCACGTAGGCGGGGTGGATGCTGACCGACTCCGATCGGGTGCCTCTCGCCGCCCGGGCCTGGATCGCCGACGGGGTCCGCGGCGCGCTCGTCGCCGCCGACGCGACGATCGACTGGTACTGCCCGGCGGGCTTCGACAGCGAACCGGCGCTGTGGCGCCTGCTCGACCCAGGAGGCGCGGCGCTGCGGGTCGGGCCGGTCCGGGAGAGCAGCGGCGCTGCCCGCCGGCTGCCGTCCGGCGGGCAGCGCTACCGCCCGGGGACGATGGTCGCCGAGACCACGCTGTGCAGCCCGAGCGGGACGGTGCGAGTCGATGACGCCCTGGTCTGGCCCGGGCCGGGAACGACCCCCGCCGGGCGGCTGGTGCGGGTGGTGACCGCCCTCACCGGCCCGGTGGACGTCGAGGTCGAGCTGCTCGCCGGCCGGCAGGGACCGCACCCCGCGCGCGTGGAAACCTGGTCCGACGGAGCGATCCTTGCCGGCCCCGGCGCCCATCTCCACGGAGGGCTCGTCGTGCGGGCCGGGGGGCTCGCCTTCGAGCCAGCAGCCCTCCGGCCGGACCGGCCACGCTGGCGAGCGGTCCGCCGGTTGGACCCCGGCGAGGCGCTGGCGGTCACCGTCGACCCGGAG
>JAJZWW010000046.1 GCA_021846485.1 Actinomycetes bacterium | reverse complement strand
GTGCCCGGCCGGGCGAGGGCCCCCCCCCGCCCTCGAGCCGTCCGCCCTCGAGCCGTCCGCCGTCGAGCCGGTGTGCCCGTCCGTCCGCGAGCCGGCGAGCGACCCGGGGCCTGCGGGAACGGCCTCCAACTGCTCGGCACAGAAAGCCTCGGCGGCCTCTGCCCTCACGACCGTTGGGGCGACCGAGCCGAGCGCCACCCGGACCGTCCCGCTGGCCGGATCGGCGACGACGCACACGGAGGCGACCGCGATGACCATGGCGTTGCGGGTGCCGACCTTGATCATCTCCTGCCTGCCGAGGCGGGCAGGGATCTCGACGGCGGTGATCAGCTCGTGCGGTCCGCAGGCGCTTCGCTTCGGGCCGAGGAGGAGCTCGGCGACCGGGAGGGTACGGGTCCTGTCAGGACCGACCAGCTCGACCTCGGCGCCGAGCGCGAGCAGCACCGGCAGGGCATCGCCGGCGGGGGAGGCGGTGGCCAGGTTGCCGCCGAGGGTGCCGGCGTTGCGGATCTGGGGGGAGCCCACTGTCCGCGCGGCCTGGGCCATGGCGGGCACGAGGTCGGCGAGGGGTGGGCGGAGCAGCTCCGCGTAGGTCACCCCGGCGCCGAGGACGACCCGGTCTCCCTCCAGGCGCCAGCTGCGCAGCTCCGGCACACGGTTGACCACAACCACCGAAGCGGGGTGCCGCCGGCCGAAGTTGACCTCGACCATGAAGTCGGTACCGCCGGCGAGGACCTGCGGCGCAGGCTCCGCAAGGAGGGCGTCCAGCGCCTCGGCCAGCGACCTGGCCACGGTCACCGTCATCCCGACAGCGTCTCACGGGCTTCAACTGTTTGTCAATGCACCGGGCCGGCGGGGCGGCTGCGCGAAGGGTCGGCAGTGCCGAGGAGAAACCTTCCCAGTGAGGGCCCTTCCGGCAACTACTTGGACGGCGTTACCAACTTCGGCGGTGTCAGCACACAGTTCTCGGCCTTCGGCCGTCCAAGTAGTTGCCGCTCGGGCCCTAAGACTAAGGGCAGTCGGGAAGTGTCATCTCCCGGAAACCACCCAGATGTAGCCTCACACCCGTGCAGCTGAGCGCCGAGGTGACCGTCGAGCCGTTCGTCGCAGGCCGGAGGGGGCCGCATGTCGAGGCGGTGGGATCGGCGGCGAGGCGCTGCGGGGCGCTCGTCGAGGTCGGTCCCTTCGGAGACCGCATCGAGGGTGACGAGGGGGTGCTGTCGGAGGCCATGGCCGCCGCGGTCAGGGACGCGTTCGCCGCCGGCGCGACCCGGCTGACCGTACAGGTCACCGCCGTCGTCGCCACCGCCGGCGCCCCGTCCGCTGACATTTCGTTGAACCGCGGGTAGCCTCCCGGCCATCGAGCGAGTCCTCCTCCCCAACCCGCTGGCTGAGGCGCCCGAGCTGCTCGCTGCCCGGCTGGGACCTCCGCCGGACTCACCGCGACCCTTCCACAGGAGGATCCCCGGCTATCACCCGACGCCGGTGCGGGACCTGCCGGGACCGGCCGAGCGCATGGGGGTCGGGCGGGTGTTGCTGAAAGACGAGTCCAGCCGGTTCGGGCTCCCTTCGTTCAAGGCCCTCGGGGCGTCGTGGGCGCTGTACCGGGCGCTGCACGCCCATCTCGGCACCGACCTCGAGCCGTGGGCGGACCTGGCGGACCTGGCGGCACGGCTCCGGCCCCACCTGCCGCTTCGCGCGGTGGCGGCCAGCGACGGCAACCACGGCAGGGCCGTGGCCGCATTCGCCCGGCACCTGGGTCTGGGGTGCCTGGTCTTCGTGCCCGCGGGGACGGCTGCGGCGAGGATCGCAGCCATCGAGGGGGAGGGCGCGGCGTGCACGGTGCTCGACGGCGGGTACGACGCCGCCGTGGAGCGCTCCGCGGCGGAGGCGGAGGCTGACCGCAGCGGGCGGACGCTGCTCGTCTCGGACACCTCCTGGGAGGGCTACGAGGACGTCCCGTGCTGGGTGAGCGAGGGATACCTCACGATGTTCTGCGAGGCCGACGAGCAGCTCGAGGCGCTGGGGGCCGGGCAGCCGGCGGCGGTGGTCGTCCCGGTCGGGGTGGGCGCGCTGGCCGCCGCGGCGGTCCGCCACTACCGGCGGCCGGGTCTCGGGCGGCTCTCCGCGCTGGTCGGTGTCGAGCCGGTCGGCGCGGACTGCGTCGGCCAGTCGATGCGCGCCGGCGAGCGCCTCTCGCTGGCTTCCTACCGCCCCTCGATCATGGTCGGGCTCAACTGCGAGACTCCCTCGCTGGTCGCCTGGCCCCTGGTCTCCGCCGGGCTCTCGGCGCTGGTCGCTGTCGAAGACGCCGAGGCCGAGGCCGCCATGCGAACGTTGGCGTCCGAGGGGGTGGCGGCAGGGGAGACCGGGGCGGCCGCCTGGGCCGGCCTCGAGTTGCTGGTCGGCGGGCCCGGCTCGCGGGCTCGACGCTCCGCTCTCGGGCTGGGCCCCGAGGCCACCGTTCTCGTGCTCTGCACCGAAGGGGTGACCGATCCCGCCGGCTACTTGCGGGTGGTCGGGCGGGAGCCTGCGCAGCTGACCGCCCCCGCCGCAGGGAAGCTGGGAGCGGCGGCCCCGGAGCCGGCTGGGCCGGGGTCGTGACCGGGCCCGGACCCGGGCCGGCTCGGGCGCCGGTGCCCGGGGAGCGGGGGGATCGGAGTCGCCGACGGTTGGTGCTGCGCGGGGCTCGCGCCCCGGGCGACCTCGCGGTGCGCGACGGGTGGATCGTCGCGCTCGGAGAGGTGGCGCCCGAGCCCGGCGACGAGGTCCTCGACTGCCGGGGTTGCCTGGTCACCGCCGGGCTGGTCAACACCCACCACCACCTCTACCAATGGCTGACCCGTGGCCGGGCGGTCGACCAGGGCCTGTTCGGCTGGCTGGTCGAGCTCTACCCGGTCTGGGCCCGACTCGACCCCGAGGACGTCCGGGCGGCCGCGCTGGTGGGGCTGGCCGAGCTGGCCTGCTCGGGGGCCACCACAGTGGCCGATCACCACTACGTGGTGCCCGGAGGCGACGACGGGGTGTTCGACGCGGTGGCGTCGGCCGCCGCGGAGGTCGGGGTGCGCCTGCACCTGTCCCGGGGGTCGATGGACCTGGGCCGCAGCCGCGGCGGCCTACCCCCCGACGAGCTGGTCGAGCCGCTCGAGTCGGTGCTCGCCTCCACCGAGGCGGTCGCCGCCCGGCTCCACGACGGCGAGCGGGTGTGGATCGACGTGGCGCCGTGCAGCCCGTTCTCGGTGTCCGTCGAGCTGCTGTCCGCCTCCGCCGAGCTCGCCCGGAGCCTCGGGCTGCGGCTCCACACGCACCTGGCCGAGACGGTCGACGAGGAGCGGGCCTGCCGGGAGCGTTTCGGTCGCCGGCCGGTCGAGGTCCTCGACGAGCTGGGCTGGGTCGGCCCCGACGTGTGGGTGGCCCACGGGATCCACCTGGATCACACCGAGACCGCCCGGCTCGGCGCCGCGCGCACCGGTGTCGCCCACTGCCCGAGCTCCAACGGACGGCTCGGCTCGGGGATCTGCCCGGTGGTCGGGCTCCGGGAGGCCGGCGCGCCGGTCGGCCTCGGGGTGGACGGGGCGGCGTCCAACGAGGTCGGGCGCCTCCAGCCCGAGCTGCGCCAGGCGCTGCTCCTGGCCCGCCTCGCCGCCGGGGACGCCGGGGCGCTCCAGCCGGCAGACGTCTTGGAGATGGCCACCAGTGGGGGAGCGGCCTGCCTCGGCCTCGACGACCTCGGACGGCTGGAGGTCGGGACGCGTGCCGACCTCGCCGTCTGGGACCTCTCCGACGCCGAGGACGTCGCCGACCCGCTCGGTGGGCTGGTGCTCGGACCGGAGCGGACCTGCCGGACCCTTCTGGTGGGCGGCGAGGTGGTCGTCGAGGGCGGCGAGCCGACCCGCACCGACCTGCGGTCCGCCCGCCGGCAGCTGGCGGGGAGGGCCCGCCGGCTCTGGCCGTGACCCCGTCGGTCGCCGGCGGCCCGGCCGGTCGCGGGGTCCCGGGGAGTCGCGGCGGGTCGCCGGTAGCCGGAGGCCCAGGGAGCGAGCTGGCCGGAGCGTGCGGTCCGGGGACCCTGGTGGTCGAGGGCGGCACGGTGGTGAGCACCGAGGGCCGGGTCCGTGCCGACGTGGTGGTCGCCGGCGAGAAGATCCTCGCGCTCGTCGCCCCTGGTGCAGCGGCCGGTCTGCTCGTCCCCGGGGCGGCACGGGTCGCTGCCGAGGGGAGGCTGGTGCTGCCCGGCGGCGTCGACGTGCACACCCACCTGGACATGCCCCTCGGCGAGCTGCGCAGCGCCGACGACTTCGCCCGGGGGACCGAGGCAGCCGCCCTGGGGGGCACGACCAGCGTCGTCGACTTCGCCGTCCAGGCCCGGGGAGGTGGTCCCCTGGCCGGCCTCGCCGAGTGGAGGGCACGCGCCGAGGGTCGGGCGGTCGTGGACTACGGGTTCCACGCGATCCTCTCCGAACCCGGGGAGGACGCTCTCGCCGAGCTCCCCTCCCTGGTCTCCGAGGGGGTGAGCAGCGTGAAGGTCTTCACCGCCTACCCGGGCCGGTTGTATGCCGACGACGGTCGCATCCTGCGCACCATGCAGGTGGCGGCCGACCACGGGGTGCTCTGCATGGTCCACGCCGAGAACGGGATCGCCATCGACGTGCTCGTCTCCCAGGCGCTCGCCCGGGGGGAGGTCACCGCCGCGGCGCACGCCGCGACCCGCCCGGTGGTGCTGGAGGCGGAGGCGACCCACCGGGCGATCTGCCTGGCCCGGGTGGCCCGCTGCCCGCTCTACGTCGTCCACCTCTCCAGCGCCGAGGCCCTCGCCGCGGTCCGCCGGGCGCGACGGCTCGGTCAGCCGGTGCTGGCCGAGACCTGCCCACAGTACCTGTGGCTCGACGAGGCCCTGCTCGGGGGGAGCGACGGGGAGCGCTTCGTGTGCTCCCCACCCCTGCGCGGAGCCCGGCACCGCCGGGCCCTCTGGCAGGGCATCGCCCGGGGGGACCTGCAGACCGTCGCGACCGACCACTGCCCGTTCTGCCTCGCCGACCGGCAGCGCTGGGCACGCATCGACTTCTCCCGGATTCCCAACGGCCTCCCGGGTATCGAGCACCGCCTCGACCTCCTGCACCAAGGCGTGGTGTCCGGGCTGATCGGCCTGGAGCGGATGGTGGAGCTGGCCGCGACAACCCCGGCGAAGTTGTTCGGGCTATGGCCGGCGAAGGGCTCGCTGCTGCCGGGCGCGGACGCCGACCTGGTCGTCTACGACCCGGGCCGACGCCACGAGCTGTCCGCCCGGACCCACCACATGGCCGTCGAGTACTCCGCCTACGAGGGGATGGAGGTGACCGGGGCGGTCGAGACCGTGGTGAGCCGGGGTGAGGTCGTCGTCGGCGCCGGCCGCTACGTCGGCCGGGCCGGCCGGGGCCGCTACCTGGCGCGGCCCGCCGGCACCGTCGGCTGGCCCGAGGACCCCGGAGCGGTCGGGGACGACGACGACGACCGATGACCCGGCCGGGCCCCATCCCGGGTGGGGTGATGCCCTCGGGCCGGGCTCGGCGACGCTCGCTGCCGCCACCGAAGATGCTGGCAGTGGTCGTCGGCGCCGGCGAACGCCGAGCGTGGCCGCTCAGCTCAGCCCAGCTCGGTTCGGCTCGGAGCGGTCGCGCAGGGGGAGGACGGCCAGCAGGGCGAGCACCAGCACGGCGAGCCGCACCTGGACGCTGCCCTCCACGGTGTGGCGAGCGACCTCCATGCCGTCGCCCTGCCAGGCGATCAGCATGGACAGCGCTCCGGTGAGCGCCAGGGCGGCGAGGGCGGCGAGCAGCTCGGGGTCGTGCCGGCGCCGGAGGGCGACGAGAGCGAGGGAGCCGGCGGCCAGGGCCGCCTCCACCGGCCACGAGGGGAACAACAGGGCCGGTAGCACGGGCAGGAAGCTGCGGGTCCCGTTGCCGACGACCCCGTAGAACGCGAGGTTGCCGCCGGCGTCGTTGAAGGTCAGCTCCGGGCGCCGGAACGGGGTGGTCAGGTCGTAGCCGGGGTGGGTGGCCACGAACTCGAGGAAGGTGACCTCCGCCCGGTGGTCGAACCACCCCGCCAGCGGGGCCCACGACGACGCCTGCAGGTCCGGGCCCACCACCTCGGCCTTCCCGGGCTTCGCGGGGGTGGTCCTGGCGAGCGCATCGAGGCTGGCCGACTGCGGCATCCCGTGGCGGGCGAACCAGGCGACCCGGCTCGGGAAGGGGAAGATGCGCACGACGAAGACGTCCTCGACGTTGACGACGTTGCGCCCGGAGTACGCCGCTCCGGCTTCGCCCAGCCCGGCGGTCGCGAGCAGGACCAGCCCGAGGGCGGCGAGCCGACGGGGCGACCGCCGGTTGCCCCTCGCAGCCGGCCGTCGCGACGGCTGCTCCCCGCGGAGGGCGGCCCACGCGACCAGGCCGATCCCGGTCGCCCCGGCAGCCCAGATCGCCTGGTCCCTCGCTCCCTCGTACACCACGCAGGCGGCCACGAGGGTCGCCGCTCGGGGGAGGCTGAAGCGCCGGGAGAGCCAGATGGTCGCCGCGGCGATGAGCGCGACGCACGAGAGCGAGACGCTCTCCGACAGCACCGACCAGTCCCACTCGAGGACCTTCCAGCAGGTGGCGAAGCCGAGCACCGCGGTCCCGGCGACCGTAGCCGCCCAGCCGGGGCGGGCCAGGCGGGCGACGGTGAGCGCGAGGACGCTCCAGGCGGCCACGGCGAGCACGGTCTGGGTGACGACGTAGGACTCCGGGGTGCCGGTGAGCTTCCAGAGCAGGGGCACCACCGGTGCGCGCTGGCCCGCCAGGAACGCGACGCTGAGCAGCGGGTGGCGGGCGGCGGCGATGTAGGTGGCAGAGTCCTGCCACTGCCACGGGGGACCCGAAACGCTCCGCCAGATCCGGTAGCCGGCGAACAGCGCCCAGATCGCCCCGGCAGGCACGGCCCGGAGCGACGACGACCACGATCGCCGGCCGGAAGGCCTGTTCCGGGACGGGCCCCGGGAGCTCCGGCGCGCAGGGCCCCGGAGTCGCCCCTGGGCAGCTTGCGAGCGATGAGCCGCGACGTCGTCCTCCGCGTCCTGGCCGGAGCCCCCTGCCGCCGCCGGCGGCAGACCCGGGGAGGCCTTTCCCCTACGCCCCGAAGCGTAGCCTCAGCAGCGCAGGGACCGCCGCGCACGGCGCGCCGCGCTCAGCCCGCGCAGGTCGCGGCGGGAGGCCTGGCGGTGCCGGCGCAGGGGAGTGCTCCGAGGCGAAGCGCCACGGCAGGGTACATTGGCCGCTGCGGAGCGTGGTCGGCGGGGGCGGCGGTGTGGGCGGGCGGTCGGCACCGGCCGCGGGGTCACCCCCGGTCGGCGACCCCCCCGGAGCCGAGCGCCGCCTCGGCGGGGACGCTGCGGAACGAGAGCAGCCAGTAGGAGATCCCGCCTATGAGGATCCCGAGGACCCAGCTGAAGTCGGCTCCCCCGGTGGCGGAGGAGAGCGGGCCGGTGTAGGCGGGCACGTAGAAAGCGGCGTCGATCCACATGAGCGCGGCCGCCATGCCGAGCAGCAGCGAGAACATCGCTCTCCAGTTGACTCCTCCGTTGCGCCAGTAGACTCCGCCGCCTACTGCGAACAGCGACGGTCGGTCATAGCGGCCACGGCGGAGCAGGTAGTCGACGAAGACGATCGCGAACCATGGGGCGAGCCAGACCACGATGTAGTCCAAGAACCCCGACAGGTCGGTGTAGAAGCTGCCCTTGAAGATCACCAGGGCGGTCACCGCTCCGGCGACGATCGTGTCGATTATCACCGCCCCCCAGCGTTTCACCGGGACGCCGAGGGCCTGGAGGGTGACCCCCGAGGAGTACAGGTCGAGGCTGTTTATGGCGAACAGCTGGGGGAGGGCGAGGACGAGGAACGGCCAGAAGAACCAGCTGGCGAAAGAAGCCGGCACCCCGGTGACCGCGGTGGCCTTGGGGCTCACGATGAACGCCGCAGCTCCGAGGAGCTCGAGGAGGATCGAGGGGATGGCCGCCCCGAGGGTGGCCGCCCAGAGGGTCTTGGCCCGGGAGGTCCCGCGCGGGAGGTAGCGCGAGTAGTCGTTGCCGTTCTCGGTCCAGCCGAGCCCGCCGGCGGAGACGATGAGCACCACCGCGGTGGTCCATATCTCCCAGTTGGTGCTCTTGTGGTAGCTGCCGAGGTCGACGTGGGGGAGGACCAGGGCGGCCATCACCGCGAACAGCACGATGAACACATACGACAGGTAGCGCAGCACCCTGGTGATCGTGGCGTGCCCGAGGAGCGGCATCACGAACTGCAGGGCGACGGCGAACAGGATGAGGACGATCTTGATGCCGGTCCCGGAGGTGACTCCCTCGTGGGAGAGCATCGCCTCGACCACCAGCACCACGAGGACCAGGCCCTCGATCTCGAAGCCGACCTGGGTGATCCAGTTGAACAGCGACGGGACCCGGTTGCCGTTGATGCCGAAGCTCGCCCGGCTGACCCCGAAAGCAGTCGTGCCTGCCTCGGGACCCTGGATGGAGGCCATGCCGAGGAACACGTAGAAGACGTTGCCGACCAGGATCGCGACGACCGCCTGGGTGAACGACAGGCCGAAGGAGACGACGAGCGCCCCGTACACGAGGAACTCGACGTTCCAAATGGCGCCGGCCCACAGCCAGAACAGCTCCGCCGGCCGCATGGGCCGCTGGTCGTCGGGGACCAGCTCGATCCCCCGGGACTCCACCGCGAACGCCTGGTAGGCCTCCCCGGCGAGAGCCCCGCTGCCGCCGGCCCCCGAGCCGGAGGCGGTCGGGCGGGTCAGGTCAGCGGCCATCGTGTGGGTTCCTCCTCGGTCGACTGCGTGGACGGCGACCGTCGGGGACCACCGACGGTGCGGATCTGCGTGCTCCTCGCCCGGCGCTCGGGCGGGCGCAACCGTACTGCGGCGCTGCGACGGCCTGCGCCTCCCGGTTCGCCGACCGGCGAGTGGCTGTCCCGCACCGACCCTCCTCCCCCCGGCTACGGCCTTCTCGGAGGCTAACCCGGCTGCAACAAACTGTCAAGCAGGCAGGGGAAGGGGCAGGGGATCGGGGGAAAGGCCACGGGTGGAGGTTGGCGGACCGTCGTTACGGCAGTGTTGCCGGAGCGTGAAGAGAGGGTCGCCGCTCGCCAGGGTCGCGCGCAGCGGTCCCGCGCCGGGGTCCCCGGCAGGCCGGCTGGCTAGCGTCTGGGGCATGGTCGAGACACTGGAGGACATGCTCGCCCGGGCCGAGCGCAGCCGTGAGGAGATCACCGGGCTGCTCTAGGAGCTGGGCGCGGAGCGCGCGGCGCTGAAGGCGGCGACCACCGAGGCCCACGAGGCGATCCAGGGGCTGCGCAGCGCGGTCCGGGAGGCCAAGGAGGAGATGCGCCAGACAGCCAAGTCCGAGGCCCGAAAGCACCTCGCCCGCCAGATGCGCTCGGCGGCCGAGGTGCTCGCCCGGGAGGGATGAGCCATGGCCCCCGACCCCCACCGCCCGCCGCGGCGGGCGGTGGTGGTGGGAGCCGGGGTCGTCGGGCTGTCGTGCGCGTGGTTCCTCCAGTCCGCCGGCGTCGAGGTGGTCGTCGTCGAACGGGACCGGCCGGCCGCGGGGTCGTCGTGGGGCAACGCCGGCTGGGTGTCGCCCGGACTGGTGTCCCCGCTCCCTGAGCCGAGCGTGCTGCGCTACGGGCTGCGCGCGCTTCTCGACCCGTCCAGCGCGCTGCGGATCCCGCTGCGCCTCGACCCGGCGCTGTGGGCGTTCCTGGCCCGCTTCGCCCGGCACTGCAGCGCGCGACGCTGGACCCAGGCGCTCGAGGACTATCGGGAGATCGACTCGCGGGCGCTCGGCGCCTACCAGCTGCTCGCCGCCTGCGGGGTTCGGGTCGGGACTGTCGACTCGCCGATCCTGGCGGCCTTCTCCGAGCGTTCCCACGCGTCCGGGCTGTGCCGGGAGCTGGCGGTCCTGCGGGCCGCCGGCCTGCCTGCGGAAACCACCGAGCTCGACGGCGACGCGGCGCGTTCCCTCCACCCGCAGGTTTCGGACCGGGTCGGCTACGCCCTGGCGATCCTCGGGCAGCGCTACGTCGACCCGGGCGGCCTGGTCGACGCCCTGGCCGAGTCGTTCAGCGGGCGTGGGGGCGAGCTGCTCAACGGTTGGGAGGCGACCGGCGTGCGGAGCGGCCACGGGGGCGTCGAGGTGCTGGGTGTCGGGGTGTCCGGCGCCGAGCGTCGCGTCCGGGCGGACGTGGCGGTCCTGGCGACCGGGGCGTGGATCGGCCGGCTCGCCGCGCCGCTCGGGGTGAGGGTGGCGGTGCGGGCCGGGAGGGGGTACTCCTTCAGCGTCGAGACCGCCGGCGAGGTCCCCGGGCCGCTGTACCTCCCGGTGCCCCGCGTGGCGTGCACCCCCTACCGGAGCCGCCTGCGCGTGGGCGGCACGATGGAGCTACGCCCTCCGGACGCCCCGCTCGACCGGGCGCGGGTGCGCGCGCTGGTCGCCTCGGCCCGCCCGCTGCTCACCGGCGTCGATTGGGACAGCATCGACGAGGTCTGGGTCGGCTCCCGCCCGATCACCCCCGACGGACTGCCGCTGATCGGCCGCACCGCCGATCCGGCGGTCTTCGTCGCCGGCGGGCACGGCATGTGGGGCGTGACCCTCGGCCCGGCCACCGGCTCGATGCTCGCCGAGCAGATCACCACCGGCCGGGCCCCGCCGGGGATGGGGGCGTTCGACCCCCTCCGCTGACCCCCGCGACGCCGTGAGCCGAGGGCAGCGGCCCGGTTGCTCAACCGGGTTTCCCGGGTGCCGAAGCTGTAGTCGGGTAGGAGCAAGGTAGCTTTCGGCCCGCGACCCTCCCGTGGCGGACTGCGGGCGCCGAACCAGGACCGACGGGACCACCCGAGCGACAAGGAGGGAGATGGTGCCAGAAGGGGTGATCGCAGTCGCCGGCCGGAGCGCGACCCGACGCTGTGCCGCGCCGGCGGGTGCAGCACCTGCTCCAGGGCGCGCTGCGCGAGGAGACCACCCCCCTGTCGGCGGCCGAGAAGATCCGGCTGGTGCGCGAGCTCATCGACGACATCCTCGGGCACGGCCCGATCGAGCCGTACCTGCAGGACCCGACGGTGAGCGAGATCATGGTCAACGGTCCCGAGGGCATCTACGCACGTGGAGCACGAGGGCCGCCTCGCCAGGGTCGACGGCCGGTTCATCGACGAGACCCACCTGCGGCTGGCCATCGAGCGCATCGTCGGCGCGGTCGGCCGGCGGATCGACGAGAGCTCGCCGATGGTCGGCGGGTCGGCGGCCCCTACCTGACGGTCCGCAAGTTCCCCGCTGACCCCTTCGGCGCCGACGACCTGGTGAGGTCCCACACCTTCACCCCGGCGCTCGCGACCTTCCTCGAGCGCCGCGTCGCCAGGCAGCTCAACCTACTCGTGTTGGGAGGGACCAGCACGGGCAAGACGACCCTGCTCAACGTGCTCTCCTCGCTCATCCCGGCCAACGAGCGAATCGTGACCATCGAGGACGCCAAGGAGCTGCAGCTGCACCGGGAGCACGTCCTCAGCCTCGAGGCCCGCCCGCCCAACACCGAGCGAAGCCGAGTCCCCTCAGGTTCACCAGGTGCAGGCAGACGAACGTCGTCCACGCCACCGCGCCGCACGCCGCCGCCACGCCCAGGCGGCCCCACTGGTCGCCTGCGGCGGCTCCGGCGACCAGCAGCACCCCGGCCACGGCCCCGGTCGGGTAGACGATCTGCTTGGGCAGCACGAGACCCTCGAGGTCGCACGCCGCGAGGGCGACCAGCCCGGCCAAGAGAAGCGCGGTCGCCGCGAGCCCCTACGTCGGGCCGAGGTGGAGCGCCGCGGCCGCCGACGACGCGGCGGTGACGGCGACCATCGCCGCGTAGCGACGGCGAGCCGCCCGGCGGCACCCACCACCGTGCGGCGAAGACCCCCCGGCGCCCGGTGACGCCGCTCGCCGCGGCGTGGGCCACCACGCCGGCGAACGCACCGCCGGCCGCTGCCAGCACCAGGCCTGGTCCCACCCGCCGACTTCCCCCTTTTCGTCTCGCCCACGTTGGCAGGCGAGACGCTAGCCGTGTGCAATACACCTGGAGACCGTGATCGCCGAGGGGGCGCAATGAACCGTCGTCGCTGGATCTCGCTGGCCGCCGGGCTGTGCCTCGCCCTCTCTGGGCTGACCGCCGCCGGCGGCACCGCCTCGGCGGCACCGTCCCAGGCCGGCCTCACCCACCGCAACTGCGGGTCTGTGCAGCCCCCGCCCCGGGTGTGGCGGCCTGCGACTCGATCATCCACGAGACGATCGGACGCAACCACAAGCCGGTGCACTACACCACCCCGGTGAGCGGGTACGGACCGCCCAACCTGCAGGCCGCGTACAACCTGCCGTCCACAACGAACGGGAGCGGCCAGACCGTGGCGATCGTCGACGCCTACAACGACCCGGAAGCGGCGAGCGACCTCGCCACCTACCGCAGCTACTTCGGGCTCCCCCCCTGCACCACCGCCAGCGGGTGCCTGCGGATCGTCGACCAGAACGGCGGGAGCAAGCTACCGAAGAACAACGGCGGGTGGTCCCAGGAGATCTCCTTGGATCTGGACATGGTCTCGGCGATCTGCCCCAACTGCCACATCCTGCTGGTCGAGGCATCGAGCGCTTCGCTCAGCGATCTCGGCACGGCGGTCGACACCGCCGCCAGCCTCGGCGCTACGGAGATCTCCAACAGCTACGGGGGTAGCGAGTACCCGGGTGAGACCGGCGCCGACAGCTACTACGACCATCCGGGCGTGGCGGTCACCGCGAGCAGCGGGGACGGCGGCTTCGGGGTCGAGTACCCGGCGGCGAGCCCGTACGTGACCGCCGCCGGCGGCACGACTCTCGACCACAGCAACGGCACCTACACCCAGACGGCGTGGAGCGGGGCGGGCAGCGGTTGCTCAGCCTACGAGCCACAGCCCGCCTGGCAGGCGGAGTTGTCGAACATCAGCAGCGTCTGCTCCGCCCGGGCGGTCGCTGACGTGAGCGCCGACGCCAACCCCGACACGGGGGTCGCGGTGTACGACTCGTACCGCTACCGTGGAGCGTCGGGCTGGCTGGTGTTCGGCGGGACCAGTGTCGCCTTGCCGATCATCGCCTCCACCTACGCCCTGGCCGGCAACGTGGCGACCTCCGGCTTCGGCCAAGGGGCCGAGCACTTGTACGCCAATGCGAACAGCTCGGACATCACCGACGTGACCTCCGGCAGCAACGGTTCCTGTGGCACCGACCTGTGCAACTCCGGGACCGGCTGGGATGGCCCCACCGGCCTCGGCACCCCGAACGGGGTGGGCGCCTTCTAGAAGGCTCCTTCGTCCCCATC
>JAJZWW010000045.1 GCA_021846485.1 Actinomycetes bacterium | reverse complement strand
CGTGGCCATGGGATGCCGAGTAGCCATGGGAGGCCGAGTAGATGGATCGCCCTCATGGCGAAGCCACGTCGTGCTCAGCCGGCGGTGTCGCGCCACGCCCGCCGGAACGGCAACCTCCACGAACGGGGGGCGATCAGGTCGTCGACGGTCGCCGGCCCCCAGCTTCCCGACCAGTAGGGCAGCACCTGGGGTGGGTCCTCGAGCAGCGGGGCCGAGATCTCCCAGAGCCGTTCGATGCCCTCGGCGGTGGTGAACAAGGTGTGGTCCCCGACCATCGCGTCGTGGATCAGGCGCTCGTAGGCCTCGAGGACGTCGGCCTCGCGGCCGGTCTCGTGCAGGGCGAACTGCAAGCTGAGCTTGTCGAGCTTCATGCCCGGCCCGGGTCGCTTGCCGTAGAAGGACAGCGACAGCTTCGAGGAGTCGGCCAGGTCGAAGGTGAGGTGGTCTGGTCCTTGCGCGCCCACCCCGGAGTCGGCGGGGAACATGCTCTTGGGGGGCTCCCGGAATGCGATCGAGATTATCCGGGCGCCCTCGGCCATCTCCTTGCCGGTGCGCAGGAAGAACGGCACTCCCGCCCAGCGCCAGTTGTCGATCTCCACCCGAAGGGCCACGAAGGTGTCGGTCTGCGAGCGGGGGTCGACGCCGGGCGTGTGGCGGTACCCCTCGTACTGCCCCCGCACCACGTGCTTCGGGTCGAGCGGGCGCATCGAGCGGAAGACCTTGTTCTTCTCCTCGCTGATCGACTTCGGCTCGAGGGCGGTAGGCGGCTCCATCGCCATGAACGCGAGGATCTGGAACAGGTGGGTGACCACCATGTCCCTGAACGCCCCGGTCTCCTCGTAGAAGCTGGCCCGGTCGGCGACCGAGAGGGTCTCGGGGACGTCGATCTGCACGTGGTCGATGTGGTCGCGGTTCCAGATCGGCTCGAACAGGCCGTTGGCGAAGCGGAACGCGAGGATGTTGAGCGCCGCCTCCTTGCCGAGGAAGTGGTCGATGCGAAAGACCTGGTCCTCGCGGAATATCCCGTGGACGGTGGCGTTGAGCGCTCGGGCGGTGGCCAGGTCGGTGCCGAAGGGCTTTTCCATGACGATCCGGGCGCGCTCGACGAGGCCGGCGTCGGCGAGCATCTGCACCACTGCGCCGGCGGCGTTGGGCGGTATCGACAGGTAGTGCAGGCGGCGGGGCTGGCCGCCGAGCTCGGACTCGTGAGCGGAGACGACCTCCCGGAGTCGGCAGGCGCCGGCCACGGCCGGCACGTAGGAGAGCCGCTTGGCGAAGTCGGCCCACGCCGAGTCGCCAACGTCGCTGCGGGCGAACTCCTCGCACGCCTGGCGGGCCATCTCGCGGAACGCCTCGTCGTCGAGCTCCTCGGTAGCCACCCCGACGACCCGGTAGTCGGGTAGCAGGCCGGCGTCGGAGAGGTGTAGCAGGCCGGGGAGCAGCTTCCGGCACGCCAGGTTGCCGGTCGCGCCGAAGAGCACGATGACGTGGGGCTCGAGGGGGGCCACCGAGCCCGCCGGGGCGTCGCTCGGACCGGTCGGGGCGATGTCTGCCATGTCACCATCTTCTCGCACTCCCGACCTGCAGCGAAGCGCCGAGCTCCTGTCACGCGCCCGCCGCGGCGGCGACCGCGATCGCGCCGAGCAGGCACAGCACGCCGGCAGTGAGCGACCGCAGCCGGCGGACCGGAAGGCGCGCCAGCAGGCGCGAGCCGCTGACCACCGCCAGGGCGGCGACCGCCCAGAGGGCTGCGAGGGCCCCGGCGGCGACACTCCAGGGATGGTGGGTGCGGGCCGCGAGGTCGGCGGTGAGCACCTGGGTGAGGTCGCCCCACTCCGCCAACCACACCACCGCCCCCGCCCTCAGCCCCACCCTGGGCCCCGAGCCGGTCGCCGGCTCGGGGGGCGCCCCGCCCGGCTCACCCCGGGAGCGCCAGGCCCAGAACGCCGCGCCGATCAGCACCGCGCCGGTCGCCACGTCGAGCGCCCGGCGGGGGACGAGCACCACCACCGCCGCGCCGACCGCGACGGCGATCGCCACGTGCACCGCGAAGGCGGCTGCCGAGCCCCACCACACCGCCAGCGGGCGTCCCCGGGTGGCGAGCAGCAGGTTGGCGAACATCGTCTTGTCGGGGAGCTCGCCCAGGCCCACCAGCCCGAAGGCGGCGGCTGCCACGGCCAGGTCCACCGGAGCCACCGTAGCGCTCGCGGTAGCTTTCCCGGGTGAGCAACGCAGCGCAGCGCCCCGCCGTCGACTTGGCCGGAAAGGTCGCCGTCGTCACCGGTGCCTCGAAGGGGATCGGGCGGGCCGTCGCGGCCGCCCTCGTCGCCGCCGGGGCCGACGTCGTGCTCTCCGCCCGCAAGCCCGGCCCGCTCGAGGAGGCCGCCGCGGCGATGCCCGGCCCCGGCGCGGTGAGCACCTTCCCGGCCAACGCGGGGGACCCGGAAGCCGCCGAGGCGTGCGTGGCGGCCGCTCTGGAGCGCTTCGGCAGGCTCGACGTCCTGGTCAACAACGCGGCGACCAACCCCCACTACGGCCCGCTCGTGGACATCGACCTGCCCCGCTGGGACAAGACCTTCCAGGTCAACATCCGCGGTCCGCTGGTCTGGACCCAGGCGGCGTGGCGGGCGTGGATGCGCGACCACGGGGGCAACGTGGTCAACGTCGCCTCCATCGGCGGGATCCGTCCGGGCGGGGGGATCGGCGCCTACGACGTGACCAAGGCGGCCCTCATCCACCAGACCCGCGTGCTGGCCTCCGAGCTCGGCCCGTCGGTCCGGGTCAACGCGGTTGCCCCCGGCCTGGTGCGCACCGACTTCGCCCGGGTGCTGGTCGAGACCCACGGTGATGCGGTGGCGCAGCAGCTGCCGCTGCGCCGCCTCGGCCAGCCCGACGACATCGCCGGCGCAGTCGCCTGGTTGGTGTCCGACCTGGCCTCCTGGGTCACCGGCCACACCCTCGTCGTCGACGGGGGAGCGGTCCTGCAGTGAACTTCCCTACCCTGCGCGGCTCGGACGTCCGACGGCTCGCCCGGGCCAACGCCGCGGCCCGTAGCGCTCTCGGGATCGTCGCCCTGACCCTGCCGGGGATGGCGCTCGCCCCCTGGGTCGGCGGGGCCCGCCGGGACCCGGCGGCCCGCCTGCTGGCCCGAGCGCTCGGGGGGCGGGACCTGGCGATCGGGGTGGGGGCGCTGCAGGCGCTACGCGCCGGTGGGCAGCTCGGCCCCTGGGCGCTGGCCGGTGGGCTGGCCGACGCCGGCGACGTGGTGGTGACCCTGCTGTCGTGGCGGGCGCTGCCCCGTCGGGGTCGCCTGGCGGTCCTCGCCGCGGCGAGCGGCGGGGTGCTGGCCGCCGCGCTCGTCACCACCGGGCTCGCACGGGACCCGGAGTGACCCCCTGAGCAGCCTCGACGCGGAGCCACCAGCGAGGTCCACCTTCGAAGGCCGGCGGGTCGTTTAGCCTGTCGATCCGTGCAGACCACCCGCGACCGGGCCCTCTCGGTTGCCAACCAGGTGGGCGCCCGGATCCTGCACGGCGTGGAGCGGGTGGTCATCCGCAGTTCGGAGGTGCCGACCACCCCCTTCCTGCCGCTGGACACCTTCTCGTGGATCCCGTCGCTCGAAGCCGAGTGGAAGGCGATCCGGTCGGAGCTCGACGAGGTCCTCGCCTACCGCGACGAGCTGCCGAGCTTCCAGGACATCTCGGTGGACCAGGCCTCGATCACCCACGACGACGGCTGGAAGACCTTCTTCTTCTTCGGCTACGGCTTCCGCTCGTACGCCAACTGCCGGCGTTGCCCGCAGACCGCCGAGCTGCTCCAGGACATCCCCGGGATGACCACCGCGTTGTTCTCGATCTTCGCTCCGCACAAGCGGCTCCCTTCCCACCGCGGACCGTGGAGGGGGGTGCTGCGCTACCACCTGGCCCTGAAGGTACCCGAGCCGGGCAACGCCGCGGGCATCCGGGTGGGTGGAGAGGTGGCCCACTGGGAGGAGGGCCACAGCCTGCTGTTCGACGACGGCTACGAGCACGAGGCGTGGAACGACACCGACGGGGTGCGAGTCGTGCTGTTCTCCGACGTGGTCCGTCCCCTGCGGCCGCCCACCGACCAGGTCAACCGGGCGCTGATGAAGGCGATCGGGCACAGCCCGTACGTCGCCGACGCCCGCGACCGTCACGCCGCGTGGGAGCGACGCTTCGAGGGGCTGCGCGGGTGGGACCGGTCGTGAACCGCCCCGGCGAAGACCGGCGCGGCGAGGTGGCCGCCCCGACGCGCAAGGCGCTCGACGACGTGTTCGCCAAGGTCGACGACCCCCGGGTCGAGCAGTGGCACCTGGCGGAGTCCCTCGGGCTCATGCCGTTCTTCCGCGAGCTGCGCGGCGAGGTGGGGCCGCGGATGATCTTCGAGGGCCGGCCGGTGGTGATGCTCGGGTCCAACAACTACCTGGGGCTCACCGCCGACCCGCGGGTGCGCAAGGCGGCGGTGGACGCGGTGAGCCGTTACGGGACGGGCCTCACCGGCAGCCGGCTGCTCAACGGGACCCTCCCGCTGCACCGGGAGCTGGAGGAGGAGCTGGCTGACTGGGTCGGCCTCGAGGCGGCCCTGGTGTTCACCACCGGCTACGCCGCCAACCTCGGGCTCATGGTGTCGCTGCTCGGGGAGGGCGACGCGGCCTTCGTGGACTCTGCCGCCCACGCCAGTCTGGTCGACGGGGGTCGCTTCAGCGACGGGGCCTTGCGGGCCTTCCGCCACAACCGGCCCAACAGCCTGCGCCGGGGGCTGCGCGCCTGGCGCGAGCAGCCCGGTGCCGGCGGCCTGCTCGTCGCGGTCGACGGGGTGTACTCGATGGAGGGCGACGTCGCGCCGCTGCCGGAGATCGCCGCCGCCTGCGGGGACTACGGCGCTCGGCTCCTCGTCGACGAAGCCCACGCCCTCGGGGTGGTCGGCCCCCGCGGCTCGGGCTCGGCGCGCGAGCTCGGGGTCCGGCCCGACCTGGTGATGGGCACCTTCTCCAAGTCCTTGGCGAGCTGCGGGGGGTTCATCGCCGGCCCCCGGGAGGTCATCGACTTCATGAAGGTGACCTGCCGGCCGCTGCTGTTCACCGCCTCGGGCGTGCCGGCCTCGCTGGCCGCCGCGCTCGAGGCGTCCCGCTTGGCGCGGGTCGAGACCTGGCGCCAGGAGGCGGTCGTCGCCAACGCCCGCCGGCTGAGGTCGGGCCTGCAGCAGCTCGGCTACGACGCCGGAGGCGACGACCGCAGCGCCATCGTACCGGTGGTGGTCGGCGACGACTGGAAGGCGGGGACGCTCTGGCGGGCCCTGCTGGACCAGGGCGTTTACACCAACTGCGCGGTGGCCCCGGCGGTCTCCAAGGCCCTGCTGCGCACCTCGGTGATGGCCACCCACACCGAGCGTGACGTCGACGACGCCCTCGCCGGCTTCGAGGTGGCCGCCCGGGCGCTGTGAGAAGCTGCGCTCAGGCGCGGACTGCGGGGCGCTGGTAGAGCCGCCAGACCCGTGACCGGGTCGCCCCCATGGCCTGCAGCTGGTCGTTGATCCGGCTGTTGGTGGCGAGGGTCCAGGAGGCCTCCGCGGTCTGGATGTGCGGGTCGGCGGCGAGCCGGTCGACGACCTCCCGGTACAACAAGGTGCCGAGGGCCATCGGCTGGTAGTCGGGGTGGACCCCTAGCGCCCAGACACGGGCCCGGGGCAGGCGCTTGCGGCCGAGCAGCAGCGGCACCCAGCCGAAGGGCACCATCCGCCCCGAGCGGACCTTGTGCATGAGCAGGTTGAGGTCCGGAAGCGCGAGGCAGACGCCGACCAGCTTCCCGTCGTCGGTCTCCAGGCCGAACGCCCACTCCGGGTTGAGGATCTGCTTCAGCTGCTTGGCGAGGTGGCGGACCTCCGCCTCGGGCATCGGCGCGAAGCCCCAGTTGCGCGACCAGGCGGCGTTGTAGGCCTCGAAGAACCTCCCCACCTGCTCGTCGAAGTGCTCCTTGTCCAGTTGCAGGACGTGCACGCCGGCCCGCTCCTGTATCCGGGCGAGGGTCCTGCGCTGGCGCTCCGACAGCGCGGTGCGGGTCCGCTCGAAGTGCCAACCCCACAGGTCCATGGCGGGCTGCCAGCCGGCCCGCTCCCACAGCCCGACGTAGTAGCGGGGGTTCTGTAAGGTGAGCAGGGCGGGCAGGTCGTCGAAGCCCTCGACCATCAAGCCGAGCTCGTCGTTGGTGGTGAAGTTGGCGGGGCCGACGCAGGTGTCCATGCCCTGCTCCGCGATCCACCCGCACGCGGTATCGAAGAGCCGTTCGGAGACCTCGGGGTCGTCGAAGGTGTCGTAGAAGCCGACCCACCCCCAGCGCACCCCCTGGTAGTCGTTGAAGGTTGAGTCGACGCAGGCGGCGATCCGCCCGACCGGCCGGCCGTGACGGTAGGCCACCCACAAGGTGACCTCCTGGTGGCTCATGGCCGGGTGGCGGGGAGAGATGCGGTCGTAGACCGACATCCGCAGGGGGGGCACCCAGCCGGGGTCCCGGCCGTGGACGCGGAACGGCACGTCGACGAACACCCGCCGGCCGAGGAGGGTGCGGGCGGGGCGGATCTTCACGGCGCTCGTCACGGCCCGGGACGCTACCCCAAGGGCCGCTCCCCGACTGGGTCCCGGGAGGGCGCCGGCTACCGTACAGGCAAGTTCCTCCTCGGTAGCTTGGAGCGGTGGCCGAGTGGAACCTGGCCGAGGTGTGGGACACCATCGCGGAGGAGCGCCCGGGGGCCGAGGCGCTCGTGTGGAGGGATCACCGGCGTCTCGGCTGGGCCGAGTTGCGTCAGACCCGGCGGGGTCGCCGCGACCCTGCTCGACGCCGAGCTCGGCCGGCAGGCCAAGGTGGCCCAGTACCTGCTCAACGGCCCCGAGCACCTGGAGTCGCTGTACGGGGTGCTCGCCGCCGGGATGGTGCCGGTCAACACCAACTACCGCTACGCGGGCGACGAGGTGGTCTCGCTCTGGCACGACGCCGACGTCGAGGCGGTCGTCTTCGATGTGTCCTTCGCCGCGCAGGCGCAGGCCGTGCGACCCCGGGTGCCGGCCGTGCGCCTGTGGCTCGCAGCCGGGTCCGGAGAAGTCCCCGACTGGGCGGTGCCCTACGAGGGCGCCGCCTGCGGGTCGAGGCGGGAAGCGGGCCCATGGGGCCGGAGCGGTGAGGATCTGCTGCTCGTCTACACCGGCGGGACCACCGGGCGGCCGAAGGGGGTGATGTGGCGCCAGGACGACTTGTTCAGGGTGCTCAGCCGGACCGCGTTCGGCTACCCCGAGGAGGAGGGGATCGCGGGGCTCAGGGCATGCCTGCAGGCCGAGGACCGCCTCCCCCCGCCCCGCCAGCTGCCCGGCCCCCCGCTCATGCACGGCACCGGGCTGTTCACCGCCCTCGACGCCCACCCGGCCCGGTGGGACCTGTCCTCGCTGTGGCTGATCGTCAGCTCGGGTGCGATGTGGTCGGCGGAGGTGAAGGCCGGATTGCAGCGCCACCTCCCCCGGCTGACCATGGTCGACACGGTCGGCTCCTCCGAGGCGGTGGGGATCGCCTCGTCGCGCTCCGACCGGGAGCGCGGCGCGGTCGGCTGGAGCGGGTTCCTGCTCGGCCCGGACACCAAGGTGATCGACGACGAGGGGCGCAGCGTCGCCCCGGGATCGGGTCAGCGGGGATGGCTGGCCTTCGGCGGCCGCGGCCCGATCGGCTACTACAAGGACCCCGAGAAGACCGCCGGTACCTGGCGGGTGATCGACGGCCGGCGTTGGATCGTGCCCGGCGACGTCGCCGAGGTCGGGTCCGATGGCGCGATCCACCTGCTCGGTCGGGGATCGGCGGTGATCAGCACCGGGGGCGAGAAGGTCTTCGCCGAGGAGGTCGAGGAGGCCGTCAAGCTCCACCCCGCGGTCTCCGACGCGGTGGTCGTCGGCGTCCCCGCCGCCTCGGTGAGGTTGTCGTCGCGGTGGTCGAGGCGCGGGGACCGGCTCCCGGCGAGCGGGAGCTGGTGGAGTGGGTGAAGGAGCGCCTGGCCGGATTCAAGGCACCCCGGCGGGTCCTGGTCGTGGAGTCCGTCGGGCGGGCCGACAACGGCAAGTTGGACCACCCCCGCTGGCGGCGGGAGGCGGCGGAGATCCTCGGGGCCGTAGCCGGCGGGTAGGTGCCGGCCGGCTACGGGCGCCGGGACCCCGGGTCGGGCTCGCCGTGGCGGGACCGGATGCGGATCACCCGCCGGGCCCGCCGGGCCTCGCCGGCGTCAGCGGCACTGCCGGCGCCCTCGCCGGCGTCAGCGGCACTGCCGGCGCCCTCGCCGGCGGCGAGGACCTTGGTCTCGTCCTCCGGGTCGCCCGCCCACTCCCGGCGGAGATCGGCCCCCGACACGCCGGGCACGCCGCCGGGCCCGCCGCCGTCCGGGGCCGGGACGATGAGCGTCGGGTCGAGGTCTGCGGGATCGCTCCCGCGGGCGTCGACCTTCGTCTCGTCGCCGGTCCCCGGCAGGCTACCCGGGTCGGTGTCGTCGAGCGAGCCGAGCGCCGGCAGCGCGGCGGTCCGTTCGTCGGCCCGATCCTCGGCGGGTGGCGGCGGCTCGACGCGCAGGGTGGCGTCGAGGCCGGGATCCCTCCAGCCGTCGGCCTCCGGGGCGGGGAGCCCGACGTCGCCGACAGCCACCGTCCCGGCGCCGCGGGCCACCGAAGGGGTGGCCCGCGAACGACCGGCGGCCCCGGGGGCCGGCACGATCGGCATGGCGTCCCTGGTCGACGCCGGCAGCGAGCCGAGCCCGTCGAGCTCGACGATGCCGTCCTCGATCAGCGTGCGCATCACCCTGCAGACGTCGAAGTCCGAGAGGTTGAGGACCCGGCCGATGGCCCGCAAGTTGCGCCGACCGTCGATCGAGGTGAGCATCCGCCAGCGCTCCCGGTCGAAGGTCACCTCGGAGCGAGCCAGGTCGAGCACCAGCCGGGGCTGCAGGTCGAGCGAGGGGATCAGTTCCTGCAGCTCGTGCCACTCGTCGAGACGCCGCCGGGCCTGGGCGAGGACCTCGTCGACCTTGAAGCGCTCGCCCACCGGCAGGGTGCTCGGCTTGCCGGGCTGGAACTCGAAGCTCCCCCGCTCGGCGTCGAGCATCTCGAAGCACACCTCCTCGATGCGGCCGCGTACGTCTCCGGTCGTGGCCGCCGGCTGGTGCTCGGACTGGTCGGCGCCCACGAGGAGCCCGTCCTCGAAGAACAGGTGCGCACCGAAAGAGCGGCTCCGCACGTGCAGGCGCCCGGTCAGCTGCTGGCCGGAGATCAGGTGCACGACCTCGGTGAAGTCGAGCACGTCGAAGGTTCCCTGTAGAGGCATGACGCTCGTCCTTCTACCATCGCGGGGCCCGGTCCACACGCGAAGCGGGCCGGGGAAGATTCTGGCTCAGGCCGGCCCGCCTGGCAGGTCGGCCGGTCGGGGGCCATCATGCCCCCGTGGCGGGCCGGTTCGTCTTCTACGTCCTGGTGGGCCTGCACGTCGCCTGCGCCCTGGTCGGCTTCGGGTCCGTCGCGCTCAGCGGCGTCTACGGGTTCCTCGCGGTGCAGGGGGACAGCCACGAGGAGCTGGCCAGGTACTTCGCCTCGCCGTCACGCCTCGAGTGGCTGGTCCTGGCGGTACCGTTCCTCGGGGCCGGGGCGGCGGCCGCCGACCCGCACGGCCACGGCGTCGTGCAGCTCTGGACCGGTCTCGCCGCAGTGGTGTGGCTGGTCGCCGCCGCCCTGCTGCTCGGGGTGGTGCGCCCGGCGGAACGCTCGCTGCGGGCGGGCACGGCGAGCGGGGCACTGCCCGACCCGGCGAGCGGCCGACGCCTCGGCTGGGCCGGGGTCGCGAGCGACGTGGCCTTTCTCGTCGCCCTGCAGCTCATGATCTGGCAGCCCCGCTGAAGCTCCGACGTCGGACACTTTGGCGTCGGGCGTCCGTGCCTTCGTCGCGGCGCCGTCCTAGCATGCGGACAGGTATGACTCCCCAGACCACCACTCCCGCCCCCCCCACGCTCCGAGACCTGCCGGTCGGCGAGATCGTGGAGGACTTCCGGCTCGCCCTGGTCTCCCGACTGCTCGACGATCGGGAGATCGCCCTGCAGAAGCAGAGCCGGGTCTTCTTCCAGATCTCCGGCGCGGGGCACGAAGCCCTCCTGCTCGGCTTCGCCCGGGAGCTGCGCCCCGGCTCGGACTGGTTCTTCCCCTACTACCGCGACCGAGCCCTGGTGCTCGGCCTCGGGGTGACGCCCGAGCAGATCCTGCTGCAAGCGGTCGGCTCGTCCGAGGACCCCGCCTCCGGGGGCCGCCAGATGCCCTGTCACTGGGGCTACCGCTGGCTCAACGTGGCCACCCAGTCCAGCCCCACCGGCAGCCAGTGCCTCCCCGCCGTCGGCTGCGCCGAGGCGTCCCGCTACATCGCCCGGCGCGAGCTGCCGGGGTGCTCGGCCGCCGGCGACGAGCTCACCTACGTGTCGCTCGGGGAGGGGGCCACCTCGGAGGGGGAGTTCTGGGAGAGCCTCAACACCGCCTGCACCCTGCACCTGCCGGTGCTCTACGTGGTGGCCGACAACGGCTTCGCCATCTCCGTGCCGGCCGACGAGCAGGCGCCGGCACCGATCTCGGAGCTGGTCGCCGGGTTCCGGGGCCTCACCGTGCACGCCCTCGACGGGCGGGACTACTTCGAGGTGCGCTCCCGGGCCAAGGAGATCGTCGCCCACATCCGCGCCGGCACCGGCCCGGCCCTGGTGCACGCCAAGGTCACCCGTCCCTACTCGCACTCCTCGGCGGACACCCAGAGCAAGTACCGCTCGGTGGAGGAGCTGGCCGAGGAGGCCACCCACGACCCGATCCTCCAGCTGGAGCAGGCGCTGCTCGCCGCCGGGGTGCTTGACGCGGCCGGCGTCACCGAGGTCAGAGAGGAGGCCCGGCGGACCGTCGCCGACGCGGCCCGGGTCGCCCTCGGCGCCGCCCGACCCGACCCGGCCCGGACCGGCGAGCACGTGGTGGTGATCCCCGAGGTGCCGCCCGAGGCCTGCCGGGAGCCCGAGGCCGAGCCGGGCACCGAGCTGGTGGCCCTCGGCGAGGCGATCCGGCGGACCCTGGCGGAGTGCATGGAGGCCGACGAGCGGATCCGGGTCCTCGGCGAGGACGTCGCCGACGCCCGCGAAGCGGTGCTCGCGAACGTCGAGGGCAAGGGCGGGGTGTTCGGCACCACCGCCGGGTTGCAGCGGCGCTTCGGCCTGGCCCGCTGCTACAACACGCCGCTCTCGGAGGCCAACATCGTCGGCCGGGCGGTCGGCCAGGCGATGCGCGGCCTGAGGCCGGTGGGGGAGATCCAGTTCTTCGACTACATCTGGCCGGCCATGCAGCAGATCCGCAGCGAGGCGGCGACGGTCCGCTGGCGCTCCAACGGGGCCTTCACCTGCCCGCTCGTGCTGCGCGTCCCGATCGGCGGCTACCTCACCGGCGGGGCCATCTGGCACTCCCAGTCGGGCGAGTCGATCTTCGCCCACATCCCCGGCCTGGTGGTGGTGATGCCCTCGCGCGCCGCCGACGCCGTCGGCCTCTTGCGCAGCGCCCTCGACTGCGAGGACCCGGTGTTGTACCTGGAGCACAAGCACCTGCTGCGCCAGCCCTACACCCGTACGCCGATGCCCGGCCCAGACTTCAGGGTACCGCTCGGTAAGGGCCGGGTCGTGAGGCCCGGAGACGACCTCACGATCGTCACCTGGGGGGCCACCGTCGAGAAGTCCCGGCAGGCGGCCGCCCAGCTGGCGGAGGACGGAGCCGAGGTGGGCATCGTCGACCTGCGCTCCATCCGACCCTGGGACTCCGAGCTGGTCGCCGAGCGGGTAGCCGCCACCGGGAGGTTGATGGTCGTCCACGAGGACACCCTCACCGGCGGCTTCGGGGGAGAGGTTGCCGCATGGGCCGCGGAGCACTGCTTCACCGACCTCGACGCCCCCGTCCGCCGGGTGGCCGCCATGGACACCCACGTCCCCTACGAGCCGGGCCTGGAGAGAGCCGTCCTTCCCCAGGTCGAAGACATCGCCGCCGCGACCCGCGAGCTCCTGGCCTTCTAGCCGGCGTTGCGGGGGCCGGCGTTGCGGGGGCCGGCGTTGCGGGGGCCGGCGTTGCGGGGGCCGGCGTTGCGGGGGCCGGCCGGCGTTGCCGCGGGAGCCTGAGCTGAGGCGGCCGCCGATGGTCGGCGGAGCGTCGCGACTGTGGGAACCTGTAGGGCCCCGGGAGCGTCTTGGTCCCGGAGAGAAGATCCGGCGGGACGTGTAAGTGGCGACGAGCAGCGCAACGGCATCGGCGACGATCAGCGACAACAGGGCCCCGGCCGCCTCCGCGCCGTCCGGGGCCGTCCGGGGCTCGCAGTACCGGCCGGGCCTCGACGGGCTGCGCGCCCTGGCGGTGGCTGCGGTCGTCGCCTATCACCTCGCCCCGGGCGCCGTGCCGGCGGGCTTCCTCGGCGTGGACGTGTTCTTCGTCATCTCCGGCTACTTGATCACCGGCCTGCTGGTGGAGGAGCGCAGGGCCAACGGCCGGGTGGACCTGCCCCGCTTCTGGATGCGCCGGGTGCGCCGCCTCTACCCGGCGGTCCTCGTGCTGCTGGTGGTGGTCGTGGTCGTCACCGCGCTGTTCGACAGGTCGGCCCTGGCCGCGTCCCGCCTCACGATCCCCGCCGCGCTCGCCTACCAGACCAACTGGTGGTTCATCTTCCACCACGTCTCCTACTTCGCCCGGTTCGGTCCTCCACCGCCGCTGCTGCACCTGTGGTCCCTGGCGATCGAGGAGCAGTACTACCTGATCTGGCCCCCGCTGCTCGTGCTCCTGCTCCGCCACCTCCCGCAGAGGTCCAAGGTGGCGGCCGTCGCCCTAGGCGGCGCTCTCGCATCCGCCGCCCTCATGGCCGCCTTGTACCACGGCGGGGCGTCGGTCGACCGGATCTACTACGGGACCGACACCCGCTGCGAGGGGCTGCTCCTCGGCTCGGCCCTCGGCCTGCTCGCTCCGCCCGGGAGGCTGACCGCTCGGGTGGCGGCTCGCAGCCGCAAGGTGCTCGACGGCTCCGCCGTCCTCGCGCTCGCCGGGCTCGTCGGGCTGGTCTTCGCCCTCGGCCAGGCGACGGCGTTCACCTGGGAGGGCGGCCTCGCCCTCGCGGTGCTCCTCGCGGGCGTGCTCACCCTGGTCGCCGCCCACCCCGCAACCCGTACCGGCCGGTGGCTGTCGGCTCGTCCGCTGCGCTGGCTCGGCACCCGGTCGTACTCGGTGTACCTGTGGCATTGGCCGGTCATCGTCCTCACCGGACCGCAGGGAGCCTTCCCCATCAGTGGGTTCCCGGGGCTGGTCGTCCGCCTCGGGGCCAC
>JAJZWW010000044.1 GCA_021846485.1 Actinomycetes bacterium | reverse complement strand
GGCGCTGGTGGTGCGAGCTGGCCTGGCTCGGGGGCCCCGACGCCGCCGCCGGCGTGGTGCTCGACGTCGCCGCCGACGGCACCCTCGCGGCGGTCACCCCGGGCGTCGACCGCCCTTTGGAGGGGGCGACCGCGCTGGCCGGCCTGACCCTGCCCGGCCTGGTCAACGCCCACTCCCACGCCTTTCACCGGGGCCTGCGCGGCTGGACCCAGGCCGACGGCGGCACCTTCTGGACCTGGCGGGAGCGGATGTACTCCCTCGCCGGCCGCCTCGACCCCGACCGCTACCTGGCGCTCGCCACCGCGGCCTACGCCGAGATGGCCCTGTCGGGGATCACGACGGTCGGGGAGTTCCACTACCTGCACAACGACCGCGACGGCCGGGCCTACGCCACCGACGCGATGGGCGAAGCGGTGATCGAGGCCGCCGCCCGGGCCGGCGTTCGCCTCACCCTGCTCGACACCTGCTACCTGCAGGGAGGGATCGGCAAGGAGCCCGACGCGGTGCAGCGGCGCTTCTCCGACGGGCTGCCCGGGGAGTGGGCTCGCCGGGTCGATCAGCTCGCCGAGACCCCGACGGTCCGGGTCGGCGCCGCGGTGCACTCGGTGCGGGCCGTCGACCCCGGTGCCATCGGCGTCGTCGCCGACTGGGCGCACGAGCGGAGGGCGCCGCTTCACGCCCACGTCAGCGAGCAGCCGGCGGAGAACGCCGCCTGCCTCGAGGTCTACGGCCTGACGCCGGCGGGGTTGCTCGCCGAGCACGGCGCCCTCGGCGCCCGGTTCACCGCGGTGCACGCCACCCACCTCGCTCCCGGCGACGTCGCCGCCCTCGGTGGGGCCGGCGCCTCGGTGTGCCTCTGCCCGACGACCGAACGGGACCTCGCCGACGGCATCGGGCCCGCCGGGGAGCTGCGCGCCGCGGGCGTGCGCCTGTGCCTGGGCAGCGACAGCCACGCGGTGGTCGACCTGCTGGAGGAGGCCCGGGGCGTCGAGCTCGACGAGCGGCTCGCCACCGGCGCGCGCGGCCGCCACGACCCGGTGGACCTGCTCGGCGACGCCACCGCGAGGGGCGCCGAGTCGCTCGGCTGGGCCGGTGGGGGCCGCCTGGCGGCGGGCGCCCCTGCGGACTTCTGCACCCTCGACACCACGCACCCCAGCCTCGCGGGGACCCTCGGGAGGGAGGGGGCCAACGCGGCGGCGGCCGCGGTGTTCGCCGGGGTGGCCGCAGCGGTGACCGACGTGGTCGTCGCCGGCCGCCCGGTCGTGCGCGCCGGGCGGCACCTCGCGCTCGGCGACGTGGGGACGGCGCTCACCGTGGCGATCGAGGCCGCCTGGGGTGACTGACCCGACCGCTCCCGGCGCGCCCCGCCCGCCTCGGGAGGTGACGAGCCCGGTGCCGGCACCCGTCTCCGCCGGCGGGTCGCTGTTGCTCACCGGGATCGGTGAGCTCGCCACCGGGGAGCCGGGAGGCCGTCGACCCGGGCCGGTGGCGCTGCTGGTCGAAGGCGGGCTGGTCTCCTGGGTCGGTCGGGAGGTCGAGCTGCCCGAGGGGGCCGGGGCCGAACGGGTCGACCTCGGCGGACGGGCGGTGTTGCCCGGGTTCGTCGACAGCCACACCCACCTGGTCTTCGGCGGCCAGCGCGCCGCGGAGTGGGAGGCGCGCATGGCCGGCCGCCCCTACGCCGCCGGCGGGATCCTCACCACCGTCGCCGCCACCCGGGAGGCGCGCGACGGGAGCCTCGCCGCCGGCTGCGCCCGGCTCGCCGCCGAGGCGCTCCACAGCGGGACGACCACCTTGGAGGTGAAGGGCGGCTACGCCCTCGAGCCCGCCGGCGAGGCCCGCTTGCTGCGCGTCGCTCGCGCGGTGACCACCGAGACCACCTTCCTCGGCGCGCACGTGGTCGCCCCCGAGTACGCGGGCCGCCCCGACGACTACGTCGAGCTGGTCGCCGGCGCCATGCTCACCGAGTGCGCGCCGCTGGCGCGCTGGGCGGACGTGTTCTGCGAGCGGGGCGCCTTCGACGCCGACCAGTCCCGCCACGTGCTCACCGCCGCGGCCGCCGCTGGCCTCGGGCTGCGGGTGCACGGCAACCAGCTCGGGCCCGGCCCGGGAGCAGCCCTCGCCGCCGAGCTCGGCGCGGCCTCGGTCGACCACTGCACCCACCTCGCCGACGCCGACGTCGAGGCGCTCGCCGCCTCCGGGACCGTCGCCACCCTGCTGCCGGGAGCGGAGTTCTCGACCCGATCGCCCTACCCCGACGCCCGCCGGCTGCTCGACGCCGGCGTCCGGGTCGCCCTGGCGAGCGACTGCAACCCTGGGACCAGCTTCACCACCTCGATGCCGCTCATGGTCGCCCTGGCGGTGCGGGAGATGGGCATGACCGTCGACGAGGCCGTGTCGGCGGCCACCGCCGGCGGGGCGGACGCCCTGCGCCGCGACGACCTGGGGCGGCTCACCGCCGGCCGGCGCGCCGACCTGGTGGTGCTGGACGCGCCCACCATCGCCTGGCTCGGCTACCGCCCCGGCGTCGACTTGGTGACCGCGGTCGTGCGGGGCGGCCAGCTGGTCGCCGGTGCCTGGCCCCGGCGGTAGGGTCGGGTGTCGTGCTCAGCGCCAAGGGGATCGGCTTCTCGCGCGGCGGCGAGGTGGTGCTCGACCACGTGTCGCTGTCGGTGGGCCCGGGCAGCCGCCTCGGCATCGTCGGCCCCAACGGGATCGGCAAGAGCACCCTCCTCGCGATCCTGGCCGGGGAGCTGCAACCGGAGCGGGGCGTGGTGGAGCGCTCCCCGGCGTCGCTCACCGTCGGCCTCCTGACCCAGGAGCCCGACGCCCGCCCGGGGGAGACGCTGCTCCAATACCTCGGGCGGCGCACCGGGGTGGCCGACGCCGCCGCCGGGCTCGACCGACGGACCGCCGCGCTGGCCGGGGACCCCGGGGAGCTCGACGCCTACAGCGAGGCGCTGGAGCGCTTCCTCGCCCTCGGCGGCGACGACTTCGAGGCCCGGGCCGGGTCGACCTGCGCGGAGGTCGGGCTGCCCGCCGACCGCCTCGGCGTGGAGATCGGCCAGCTCTCCGGCGGCCAGGCCGCCCGGGCCCGCCTGGCGGGCGTGCTTCTCGCCCGCTTCGACGTGTTCCTCCTCGACGAGCCGACCAACGACCTGGACTTCGAGGGCCTCGACCGCCTGGAGCGGTTCCTCGGCTCGCTGCCCGGCGCGGTGGTCACCGTGTCGCACGACCGGGCGTTCCTCGACCGGGCGGTCACCCGGGTGCTGGAGATCGAGGAGCACACCCACCGGGCGGTCGAGTACGCCGGGGCGTGGAGCGAGTACGTCGAGCGGCGCGCCCTCGCCCGCAGCCAGGCCGGCGCCGCCTACGAGGCCTGGCAGGCCGAGCGCCGCCGGCTCTCCCGGCGGATCCGCGACCAGCGGGCCTGGTCGGAGCAGGGAGTACGCAAGGCGGCCCGCAAGTCACGCGACAACGACAAGGCCCAACGGGGCTTCCGGGTCAACCGGACCGAGAAGCAGGCGTCGAAGGTGCGCATCTCCGAGCGGGCGTTCTCCCGGCTCGGGACGCTCGACAAGCCGTGGGAGGGTTGGGAGCTGCACCTCGACCTGGCGGCGGCCACCCGCAGCGGCGAGGTGGTCGCCGCCCTCGACGCGGCGGTGGTCCGGCGGGGTGCATGGACGCTCGGGCCCGTCGACCTCGCAGTGCAGCGTTCGGAGCGGGTGGCGATCACCGGCCCCAACGGCGGCGGGAAGTCGACCCTGCTCGCCGCGCTCCTCGGCCGGGTCCCGCTCGCCGCCGGTCGGGCGCGGGTCGGCCCGTCGGTGCGCGTCGGCGAGCTCGACCAGCGCCGCTCCCAGCCGGCCGAGGGCGCCACCCTCCTGCCCGCGTTCGTGGCGTCGACCGGCGTGAGCGTCGCGGAGGCCCGCTCGACCCTCGCCAAGTTCGGCCTGACGGCACGCCACGTGGGCCGGGCGTGGGGAGGTCTTTCCCCTGGGGAGCGGACCCGTGCGCAGCTGGCCGCGCTCGGCGTCGCCGGCACCAACTGCCTGGTGCTCGACGAGCCCACCAACCACCTGGACCTGCCGGCCATCGAGCAGCTCGAGGCGGCGCTCGCCGACTACGCCGGCACCCTGCTCGTCGTCACCCACGACCGCTGGCTGCTGGAGACGGTGCCGTTCGACCGCAGCGTATCGGTGGTCGACGGCCGGGTCGCAGAAGTCGAGGTCCCCCTCCCGCGCTGAGCGCCCGGCCCGGCCCAGCCCGGCTCGGGTCGGCTCGGGTCGGCTCGTCGGTCCCGGGCGGGGACTCTCGCCCAGGGGGTCGGTCCCCGTGGTCACCGAGGGAGCTACGCGCCGGCGTCCCCGCCCCGCCCGCCGAGCCCCGAAGGGCGCCGCGCGCGGGCCTCGAGCAGGTCCAGGCCCACCAGGGCGACCTCCAGGGCCCGCCGGTGCGCCGGGTCGTCGAGGCCGTGGCCGAGGACCCGGGAGGCGGCATCCAACCGGTGGTAGAGGGTGCGCCGGTCGATGCCGAGCTCGGCCGCAGCCCGGCTCCGGCTCCCGGGGTGGTCGAGCACCGCCCGCAGCGTCGGGAGCAGCGGCACCTGGCTGGCCGCGTCGCGCCGCAGCAGCGCCGCCAGCTCGTGCTCCACGAAGCGGGCCAGGTCGGGACCCCCCGCCAGGGTCTCCAGCAGGTGCTCGAGGCCCAGGTCGGAGGCGTCCACCAGCCTCCCCCTGCGGGTGGAGCGCGCGTAGCCGAACGCCGTCCGTGCCTCGGCGAACGCCCGGGCCACCCCGCCCGGCCCGGCGTCCACCCCGGCCAGGCCGGCGGCCAGAGGCCGACGGGCACGCCGCTCCAGGCCGCCGACGAACCCGGCCGGGTCGACCGCGGGTCCCCGCAGGCGCACCAAAGCGGCTACCGCGCCCTCCCGGCGGGCGGACAGCTCGGGCGTACCGTCCTGGCGTGCCTGGGCCCGCAGCGCCTCCAGCACGCTGCCCAGGTCTTCGCTCTCGTCGTCGGTCCCGGGAGCAGCGGGCTCAGCCGGGGCGAGCCACAGGGCGACTGCCGGGCCGCCCGCGAAGTCGGCGCCGAGGGCCCGGGCGGCGGCGAGCAGCTCCGCCTCCCTGCCGGACCCGGTCCCGAGGAGCTGCTCGAGCAGGCGGGAGCGGCCGGCTTCCCGCTCGGATCGGCGCTGGCGGCTGTCCCGCAGGGCGATCTGGATCCCCGCCCCGGCCCGGTCGAGGAACAGGCAGCTCAGCTCGTCGAGGGGACGGTCGGCCTCGACCAGGTGCACCCGTCCCCACAGCCCGTCGGGGAGCCACAGGTCGAGCCAGGCGCAGCGCGGCTCGGTGTCGTCTGCGAGGGCCACACCGGTGGCCCCCGGCTGCTGGTGCCCCCTGCGGGAGTGGCGCCCCCAGGCCGGCGGCTCGAGCAGGTGGTAGGCGTCCCTGCCTCCGAAGGCCAGGATCTGGTGGGCGGCGTCCTCCACCACGGCCAGGCAGCCGGCCCGGGCGGCCAGCTCGCCGGCCAGCGCCGGCAGGTCGGCGCCAGCCAGGACCAGTGCGGTGAAGGAGCGACCCATCGCCTCCGCCGAGGTGACCAGGCTGAGCTGGCGGTTGACGATCGCCGCGTGGACCAGCCGGGTGATCTCCACGTGGCGGAGCGGCCCGTCGAGGGTGACCAGGGGTAGCTGCTCGCGCTCGCAGGCGCCGACCAGGTCGTCGGGGAGCTGGTCGAAGGCGCGGTGGAGCTCGACTGCCAGGCCCGCCGCTCCGGCCGCCGCCAGGTGGGCCACGAAGCCGGACCGGGCAGCGGCGTGGCGCTCCAGCTCGATGCCGGTGGTGAGCAGCAGCTCCCCACCTTGCAGGAAGCGGGCGATGTCGAGGACCTCGGCGGAGTGCACCCAGCTCACCGTCCGGGTGGCCGCCCGCTTCGCGGCCACCAGGCGAGCCCCGTACCGCCGGAGCGGGTCGAGCTCGAGGACCTCGGCGAGGCTGAGGGTCATACCCCAAACTGTGCCAAACACCGCTGGCACATTTCACGGATTGGTCGTTCCTCTGCCGCCTCGGAGGGCGTAGCTTCGTGGAAACAGGGGAGACCAGCGGGCGGGCTGCGAGCGCCCGGCGTGTGGGACCGAGGTGGATCTGCGTCCTAGCTAGCCTAGCGACACGCCGGACGGCGGGGCCCCCGCCGGGGGACCCGGTACAGGGCCACGGCCCAGAGGGAGGGAGGAGCATGACCCAGACCGAAGCGGGGGGAAGCGCCCCGACGGGGACCCCGGGAGACTCGGGGGACCTGAACCGCGGGCTGTCGCGCTGGGGTTTCGTGGTGCTCGGCATCGGGGGCACGATCGGCACCGGAGCGCTGTTCTCGAGCGTGGGGATGGGCGCCGACGCCGGCCCGGCGCTGATCATCGCCTGGGTGATCGGCGCGCTCATCTACTTGTTCGTCGGCTTCACCTACATGGACATGAGCGCCCGCTTCCCCGAGGCGGGCGGCCCGGCGCGCTACGCCCTCTACACCCACGGCGGTCTGACCAACCTGCTCAACGCGGTGGGGAGCTTGATCTGGTACATGTTCATCCCCCCCATCGAGGCGCTGGCGACCGTGGAAGGCCTGGCCCATTTCGACGCCGGGCTGCTCAACTCCTCGGGCGACCCGACGATCTCCGGGTCGCTCGTCGCCGTCGGGTTGATGTTGATCTTCGTGCCCTGCAACTACTTCGGCATCCGGGTGTTCCACTGGATCACCAACGTGATGGGCGGCGCCAAGATCGTCTTCTACGTCGTGCTCGCCGCGGGCACCGCGTTGGCTCTCTCCCACGGCGTCAACTTCAGCCACTACGGGGGCTTCGCCCCCTTCGGCGCCAGTGGGGTCCTCGCCGCCGTGCCGGTTGCCATGTTCGCCTTCGGCGGGATCCGGGTCCTCCCCGACTTCGCCGAGGAGGTGGGCAACACCAAGCACCTCCGCTCGACCATCTTCGTGTCGGTCGTCGGCCAGTCGCTCATCTACATCCTCTTCGGGGTCGCCTTCGTCGGCGCGCTCAGCTGGTCCCGCCTGAAGGTCACGCCGGGCCACTGGTCAGGGCTGTCGGGGGTCTCGGGCAACCCGTTCGTGCTGCTCACCTCCCACCACGGGTTGCCTCTGCTGCTCGGGCTGGCGATCGTGGTCGCCATCTCCGGGCCGTTCGTCGACGGCTACGTCTACCAGGGAGCGGGCAGCCGGGTGCTGATGGCGATGGGGCGCAGCGGCAGCGTGCCGTCGATCTTCCGGCGCACCGACCGCCACTCGATCCCCCTAGCCGCCCTCCTCCTGATCACCGTGGTCGGCGCGATCATCGCCTTTCTGTCTGCACCGGTGCCGACGATCTACAGCCTGATCAACGACTCGGTGGTCGCCGGCTACATCAGCTTCGCGGTGACCCCGATCGCGATGCTCGCGCTCCGCCGGCAAAAGGGCGTCCCGATCTCCACTTGGACCTGGGTGGTGGCTGCAATCGGCTTCGCCGGCGCGGCCGAGATCGTCTACTGGTCGGGCTGGCCGTCGGTCCCCTACGCGGTGATCCTCTCGGCGGTCCTCGTGCTCGTGATCGGGGTCGCCACCCGGGCCCGGGAGTGGACGCGGTCGCTGTGGTACGTCGGGTGGGTGCTGTTCCTCACGCTCATGGCCGGCATCGGCAGCGTGGGGCAGGCGAGCGTGGTGCCGTTCGTCTGGAGCACGGTGATCGTCGCGGTCGTGTCGGTCGCGGTCTTCTTGCCGTGGGGTCTGCGCTCTCGCCTCCCCTCCCTCGGAGCAGTGGACGCCACCGACCCCAGGGGCATCCCGGTGATGCCCGCCGGCGGCGCCGACGGCTGAGCAGAGCCAGCCGCCCGTACGAGCGGGCCCCGCGCCCTCCTTCCCCGCCCGGCCACCATGGTGCGCCGCTCGGGCCTACTGAGAAGGAGCTTGCCTGCTGGACTTCTTCACCAGCACCCACCTCGGGGTTCGGGTGCCGAACAGTCCAGCAGGCAAGTCTCTCCCCGGTAGGTGGCCTAGGCTGCCCTCGCTCATGAAGATCTACACCCGCCGGGGCGACGACGGCACCACCGGACTCCTCTACGGGGGGCGGATACCCAAGACCGCGGCGGCGGTCGCCGCCAACGGCGCGGTCGACGAGGCGCAGGCCGCCCTCGGCGCGGTCCGCGCCGAGGTGGAGCGGGGGTCCGAGCTCGACGAGCTGCTCGTCGGCTTGGAGCGGGACCTGTACGTGGCGATGGCCGAACTGGCGACTGCTCCCGCCAACCGCCACAAGCTGCAGGACGGGACCAGCCGGGTCACCGCCACCATGATCTCCGCGCTGGAGGACCACATCGACGCCCTGACCGGGAGGTTCCCGCCTCTCAGCGACTTCGTTCTCCCCGGCCACGATCGGGTCTCGGCGCTGCTCGACGTCGCCCGCACCGCGGTCCGCCGGGCGGAGCGCGCGGTGCTGGCGGCAGAGGACCCGGGCTCGCCGGCCGGCGAGCAGCTCGAGGCCGACCGGCACTCGCAGGTCGGCCCGTACCTCAACCGGCTCTCCGATCTGGCCTGGACCATGGCCCGCTGGCAGGAGCACGGTGACTCCCTGCTGTCCCGGCAGGCCCCACCACTAACCAACGACGCCTCCGAGGAGCCTGCCCGATGAACCTCGAGCTCACCACCCCCGACGAGATCCCCGCCGACACCGACGTGCTCGGCGTCCCGGTCTACGCGGACCTCGGCGTGCCGGAGGGGGCGGGCGCCGAGCTCGATGCGGGCTTCCTGCGCCGCTGCGGGTTCGAGGGCCGGCCAGGCCAGGCCCAGGCGGTTCCCGCCGACGACGGCTCGAGCATCATCGCCCTCGGTGTTGGCGAGGCCGGCTCGGTGGACTCCGAGGTGCTCCGCCGGGCCGGGGCGGCGCTGGCCCGGCACACCGCCAAGGTGCCGAGCGCGGCGGCCACCCTGGCGGCTGCGGCATCCGACCCGGGCGACCTGGCGGCTGTCGTGGAGGGCGTAGTGCTCGGCTCCTACCGCTTCGCCGGCGCCCGGAGCGCGCCGCCCACCCACGAGCTGCGACACCTGGCCCTAGTCGGTGCCGACGCCGGGGCGGTGCGCCTGGGCGAGGTGCGCGCCCGGGCCACCGCCCGGGCACGCGACTGGGTCAACGAGCCTGCCCGCACGATGACCCCGGTGCGGCTCGCGGGCATCGCCGGTGAGCTCGCCCGCGAGCACGGGCTGTCGCTCGAGGTCTGGGACGAGCACCGCATCGAGTCCGAGCGCCTCGGCGGGCTGGCCGGGGTCGCCGCCGGCGCTGCCGAGCCGCCCCGGCTGATCCGGCTGGCCCACGAGCCGGAGGCGGCGACGGCGACGGTGGCGCTGGTCGGCAAGGGGATCACCTTCGACTCCGGCGGCTTGTCGCTGAAGCCACCGACGGGCATGATGACCATGAAAGACGACATGGGCGGCGCGGCGGCCGTCCTGGCGGCGGTCGCCGCAGCCGCTGAGCTCGACCTCCCGCTGCGGGTGGTCGGCTGGGTCGCGGCGACCGAGAACATGCCGGGTGGGTCTGCCATCCACCCCGGAGACGTGCTCGTGGCCCGCAACGGCACCAGCATCGAGGTGCTCAACACCGACGCCGAGGGTCGCCTCGTGCTGGCCGACGCCCTGTCGCAGGCCGGCGAGGAGCACCCCGACGCGATGATCGACATCGCCACCCTGACCGGCGCCCAGGTCGTCGCTCTCGGCAAGGGTGTCGCCGGGGTCATGGGCACCGACGCCGACCTGGTCGCCGCGGTGGTCGCCGCCGGCCGCCGGGTGGGGGAGCCGGCCTGGGAGCTGCCGCTGGTCGACGCCTACCGCAAGCAGCTCGACTCCGAGGTCGCCGACGTGAAGAACATCGGAAAGGCGGGCGAGGCGGGGTCGATCATTGCCGGGCTGTTCCTCCGGGAGTTCGCCGGCGGCCAGCGCTGGGCCCACCTGGACATCGCCGGGCCCGCGTGGTCGGAGGAGGACAAGGACTGGTACGCCAAGGGGGGCACCGGCTGGGGGGCCCGCACCCTCCTCGAGGTGGTCCGGGCCTGGGAGGCCTGAAGGGCGGGGTAGTTGCCGTTGCCGGCGTGGCGGTGGTTCCCTCCCAGTACGTGCGTCGGTCAGCGACCTACCAAGGAGGAACTTGCCTGCTGGATTTCTTCGAGTCCTTCCACACTCCACAGGCTGTGACGCCACGCCGCCTGCTCTGGGCGGTGATGTCTACCTGTCGGCCACGTGCGGTGGCCCGCCGAAAGGCGCTCAGGCCCGCCGGTAGGCCCGCACGGCGAGGGGGAGGAACACGGCGAAGGTGCCGAGGACGCACACCGCGCTCTCCCAGCCGTGGGTGGCGAGAGGGCCCCCGAGGGCCAGGGCGCGCATCTCGTCGATCACGATCGTGACCGGCTGGTTGTCGGCGAACACCTGCAGCCAGCTGGGCATCGACTGGACCGGTACGAAGGCGGCCGACACGAAGGTGAGGGGGAACAGCCAGATGAGCCCGAAGCTCGCCACCGACTCCTCGTCGCGGATCGCGAAGCCGATGAAGGCCGACACCGCACAGATGCTCACCCCGAAGCCGACGGCGAGAGCCACCATGGCCACCGCCTGCCAGGCCCCGCTGTGGAAGCGGAAGCCGACGGCGACGCTCACGCCGAGCAGCACGAGCACGGTGATGATCATCCGCAACGTGTCGGCGACCAGCCGCCCGACGAGCACCGCCGAGCGGGCCATGGGCATCGACCGGTAGCGGTCGACGACGCCTTTTTGGATCTCCCGGGCCAGGCCGACCGCCGTCCCGAACGAGGCGAACGCCGCGCTCTGGCCGATGATCCCCGGGGTCAGGTAGCTCACGTAGCCGCCGGGGACGTCCACTTTGATCGCCCCGCCGAACACGTAGCGGAACAGCAGCACGAACATGACCGGCTGGATGACCGCGAACACGAGCAGCGCCGGGGTGCGGCTGTACGCGATGAGGTTGCGCTTGGTGACCGTGAGCCCGTCGGCGACAGCCCAGTGGAGCCGGGCGGCCGGTCCGGGTGCGGGGCGCAGGGTCGGCTCGGGGATGGTGACGGCGGCCATCACCGGCCTCCCCGCCTAGCGGAGTGACCGCCGGGGCGGGCCGGCCGGCCGGGGTGGTCGGGCTCGATGTCGTCCTCCTCGGCCTGGTGGCCGGTCAGGGCGAGGAACACGTCGTCGAGTGACGGCCGGCGCAGGGCCAGTCCGGTGACCTCGATGCCCGCGGCGTCGAGGTTGCGGACCGCCTGGAGGATGGCCTGGGAGCCGCGGTTGCCGACCCGGACCGCGACCATCGCTCCCTCGGTGTCGGCGACGGGGTCGGTGTCGGACAGCTCGCGCACCGCTACCGACGCGTCGCCGAGCCGGCGCCGCTCGACAACTCCGAACTCGATCACGTCGCCGCCGATCTTGTCCTTCAGGGTCTCGGCGGTGCCGGCGGCGATCACCTGCCCGTGGTCGATGACCACGATCTCGTCGGCCAGCTCGTCGGCCTCCTCCAGGTACTGGGTGGTGAGCAGGAGCGTGGTCCCCGAGGAGACCAGGTCGCGGATGATCGCCCACATCCCGTTGCGGCGCGGGTCGAGCCCGGTGGTGGGTTCGTCGAGGATGCGAATGGGGTGCGGAACAGGAGGCGCACCTGATGGGCATGGGAACGTTGGCGAGGACGGAGGTCGGGGCCGAGGGTCCAAGCGAGCTGGTCGAGGCGATCGTCTACGGCCGGGCGTCACAGGACCGGCACCTGTTGATGCGCTCGATCGATGATCAGGTGACCGAGTGCGAGGCGTGGTGTCGGCCGTTGGGCTGGCACGTGGCGCGGGTGATCAAGGACGCGAACCGTTCGGCGTCGCAGTGGCGCCGGCGGGAGCGGGAGGGCTTCGAGGAAGCGTTGAGCTTGATCGACTCCGGTCGCTACCGGGGGTTCGTGACCTGGGAGCCGTCGCGGGCGGGCCGTGACCTGGCGGTCTACGTGCAGCTGCGCGCCGCGTGCCAGCGGGCGGGGGTGCTGTACCTCACCCACGGCCGGGTGTACGACCTGTCCCGTTCGGACGACAGCTTCATGATGGGCTTCGAGTTCCTGCGCGCCGAGGCGGACGCGAACACGATGCGCGAGCGTCAGCTGCGCACGGTCCGGTTGAACGCGGAGAAGGGCCGGCCCCATGGCCGGCTGTGCTACGGGTACCGGCGGGTGTACGACGAGCGGACCGGGACGCTCCTCCGCCAGGAGCCCGATCCGCGCACCGGCCAGATCGTGAAGGACGCGGCCCGTGACGTGCTGGCCGGGGCGAGCCTGTGGTCGGTGGCGATGGCCCTGCAGGACGCAGGCGAGCCGACCCCGATGCGCCCGTGGTCGGAGAGCCCGCGGGGGTGGGACACCTACACGATCCGCCAGGTGCTCCAGAACCCGACGATCGCCGGCAAGCGGGTCTATCGCGGCGAGGTGATCGGCGACGCTGCCTGGGAGCCGCTCATCTCGTGGGAGGACTTCCAAAAGCTCCAGCGGCTGTTCGCCGATCCCGCCCGGCGCACCAAGGGCGGGGGCGGGACCCCGGCCAAGACGCTCATGGTGCACATCGCCCGCTGCCACTCCTGCGGCCGGCCGCTTCGGCGGGCGACGATGCGGCGCAAGGACAAGGCGGACGCGGTGAAGTACCGGTGCGGCTTCCGGGGGTGTTACAAGACGACGATCTCCCAGCCCGGCTTGGACGCCTACGTGGAGGAGGTGGCGCTCTCGTGGTTCGAGCAGCCCGCCAACCTGGCCCGCCTCACCGCCACCGACGGCGAGGGCTGGCTGACCCAGGCCCACGCCGCCGAGGAGGAGCTGGCGTCGCTCCAGAAGCGCTTGGACGAGGCGGCCGACCACTACGCGGCCGGCGAGCTGGCGCTCTCGACGCTGACCCGCATCGAGCGCGAGTTGCGCCCGAAGGTCGAGCGGGCGCAGCGGGCGCTCGTCCCGCCTATCACCGACGAGCACGTCCGCGCGCTCGTCACCGCAGGCGATGTGCGCACGGCCTGGGCGAAGCTGGCGTTGGCCGAGCAGCGCAGGATCATCAAGGCTCTGTTCGACGTGCGTATCCAGCAGACGGCGAACCGGGGGCAGAACGAGTTCGAGCCAGAACGAGTCCTGATCACGCCGCGGGTGTGACCCTGATCTGACGATCTCCAGCGGGAGCGTCTTATCGCTGCTGCTCTCGGAGCAGGCGGCGGACCAGCGCCGCCTGCTCCGCGGTCATCGGCGGGAACCGCCGGGCTGCGTTGGCTGCGGCACGCTCGATCTTCGCCTGCGTGAGCATGCAGAGCGCGACCGCCGACGGCTCGATCATGTCCCTGGGGGCGGCCCGAACCGACGCCTCGCTCACCGCAGCGGCCCGGTCGAGCTCACCGGCCCCG
>JAJZWW010000043.1 GCA_021846485.1 Actinomycetes bacterium | reverse complement strand
GGCCGGTCGAGCAGCCGCCGGCGCCTCGCCGGCCGGTCGAGCAGCCGCCGGCGCCTCGCCGGCCGGTCGAGGGGCTGTCGCGGGATCCGGGAGGAGGCGGTCACCCCGGTCCCGCGGCGGCCCCTCACCCACCCTCTCGGCTCGCCATGGTGTCTCCTTCGTATCACGCTCCTGCGGGTTGCGCGGAGGTGGACCCGGGGGCCGGGGCGCGCCGCAGCGTGCTAGAACCCTGGTCGTGGCAGGGGGAAGGCGTCCGCCGTCGACGGGCCGCGGCGGCCTGGGTGGCGGGAGGTGAGCACCCGGGCCGGGCGGGTGGTGGTGGTCGGCAGCCTCAACCTGGACCACACCGTCGTCGTCGAACGCCTCCCGAAGCCCGGTGAGACCGTGGCCGGAAGCGCCTACGGCACAGCGGCCGGCGGTAAGGGCCTCAACCAAGCGGTCGCCGCCGCCCGCCAGGGGGCGGACGTCTCGATGGTCGGCGTCGTCGGGTCCGACCCGGCCGGGAGCCTGCTCGTCGGGGTCCTGGCCGAGGAGCGCGTCGGCGTGGACCGCGTCCGGCGCGTCCTTGGGCCGAGTGGGACGGCGCTGGTCACCGTCGACACCCACGGCGGCAACACGATCGTGGTGGCCGCCGGCGCCAACTCCGAGATGTCCGTGGCCGACCTGACCCCGGAGGTCTTCGCCGGCGCCGCAGTGGTGGTCTGCCAGCTGGAGGTGGCCAGGGAGGTGGTCAGCGCGGCGCTCTCCGCGGCGCGCGCCGCGGGGGCGATCGCGCTGCTCGACCCGGCTCCGGTCGACGGAACCCTACCCCCCGACCTGGTCGGCCTGGCCGACCTGGTCGTCCCCAACGAGACCGAGGCCGTGATGTTGGTGCCGGCCGCGGCCGGTCGGGGACCGCTCGACGCCGCGTCGACTGCCGGGCGGGGGTTGCTCCGGGCCGGAGCCCGGGTCGCGCTGGTCACCCTGGGAGCGCGCGGTGCCCTGCTGGTGGAACGGGACCAGGTCACCCCCGTCCCCCCGTTCCAGGTGGAGTCGGTCGATCCGACCGCCGCCGGGGACGCCTTCGTCGGGGCGCTGGCGGCCTCGCTCGCCACGGGAGAGCCGATCGCCGCCGCAACCCGCCGGGCAGCCGCCGCCGGAGCGCTGGCCACGACCCGCCTGGGCGCCGTCCCGAGCCTGCCCGACCGTGAGGCGGTCGATGCGCTGGTGGACGCCGCCGACCCGAGGGCCCGGGTGGAGCACCCCGGCGCCGCCGGGGCCCGCCGGGCGCCCACCACCCCGGCCACACCTCCCAGGGGATCCCGCCGTCCTTCGCCGAGCGGCGGCCCCGGCGCTGGCCCCTCCGGGCCGATCCGACCTGGAGGCCCACGAACCTGAGGACCTGAGCAGGGCGCTCCGAGCCATCAGGACGTACCCCCCGCTGCTCCGCTCCGACCCGGCGGTCTCACCCCGGGACGACGATGGCGCCGGCTCGCCCGGTGCCGCCTCCGGGCCCTCCCGCCTGCCCGGACCGAGGAGCGTCCTGTGCTTCGTAGCGTCCCCGACCGCCCGCAGGCACCGGTGGGCTTCCCCGGCTGCCTGCTCTGTCCGTACCGGGACCGGCGGTGCATCACGGTGTGCCTCGCCTGCCTGGGGGCGAGCGCCGGGCAGGAGGAGCCCGTTCCCGGCATGCCGCGCTGCGCGTCGTGCGGGCAGGTCCGGGAGCCCGGCCGGCGCTGCCCCACGTCGTGGTGCGGGCGGCGGGACCGGGGATGGTCGGTGGTGTTCGCCGTCGGGGTCTACCGGGGCGGGCTCCGGCGCGCGCTGCTGCGCTACAAGTACGGGGGTGAGCGGTGGTGGTCGGAGGTGTTCGGCACGCTCGTAGCCGCCTACCTCGACGTCCACGCCGGGTGGTTGGAGGACTTCGAGGTCCTCACCGCGGTGCCCTCCTACACCGGTCCGGGGGCCCGGAGGCGGTGGGATCCAGTCGGGTCGATCCTCGCCGAGGTCGCCGCCTCGGCCCCACCGGGGTGGGCGTTCGAGCCGGGGGTGCTCGCCAAGTCGGTCGAGACCCCTGCGTTGAGCGGCGCAGCGCTCTCCGACCGGGTCCGTCGCGCCCGGACCGCGTGGCCCGAAGCGCTCGGCGTCGTCGCTCCCGAGCGGGTCGCCGGGCGGCGGGTGCTCGTCCTCGACGACGTGCTGACCGAGGGCAGCACCCTGCGGGAGGTGGCCGTGGCGCTCCGCCGGGCCGGTGCGTCGGAGGTCGCCGGGTTGGTCCTGGCCCGCACCCCCTGGTCCGGGGCGGTTGCCGCCGGCGGCTCCTCTGCCAGGGGGCGCGGGCGGTAGTGTCGGTCGGGTGCTGCAGCTGTGCAGGGTCAGCGTCGTCGACGTGGCGGTGGCCGTGCCGGCCGGCAACGGGGTGGAGGCGGGGATGCTCGTACTCCAGGAAGACGGGCCGCCTTACAGGAGCATCCGGATGTACGTGGCCCAGCCAGAGGCGCGCGCCATCCGGGTCGCGTGGCGCTCGGAGACCCCGCCTCGCCCGTCCACCTGGGACCTGTTCGCATCGACGATCTCCGTGCTCGGCGGGAGCGTAGAGGGGGCGGTGCTGACCGACGTCGAGGAGGGGCGCCACTACTTCGCCGAGCTGCTGCTCCGCCCTGCCGGCGGTGGTGAGCCCCTGCACGTGACTGCCCGGCCGTCCGACGCGATCGCCCTTGTCCTGCGCAGCCCCGGGGCGGTCCTCCAGGCCCGCTCCCATGTGCTCGACGGCCTGGCGGCCGCCGCAGTGCCGCCCGACGCCGCAGTGCCGCCCGACGCCGCAGTGCCGCCCGACGCCGCAGTGCCGCCCGACGCCGGGACCTTCCCCGAGCCCGACCCCCGGGTGACCCCCGCCTCGGCGGAGAGCGACCCCGGCCCCGGAGGGGAGGGAGCGACGACACCCCAGCCGGCGCTGGTGCACCGGCCGGCCGGCCCCAAGCGGGCGGCGTCGGGTGGTCGCGTGGAGCGACGCTCGCCGGCCGGGCCCGCGCCGACCCCCGGGGAGGGCGACGACCCGGTGGCCGCGGAGCCGGCGGGCTAGGCGGCCGGGTGACGGAGGGTCACGTCGAAGCCGGCCTCGCCGGCGGCGACCTCGACCCGCTCGAGGGTATCGACGGCGCCGGCCGCCCGGAGGTCGTCGGTGACGGCCAGCAGCTGCGCCAGGCGCTCGGGGGTGTCGCGCACGACGAGCCGGGCGACCGGGGCGCGCAGCGACAGGCCGGCCTCGGTCTTGGCCCGGCGCACCGCGGCGAGGGCCTCTGCCGCCACGGCGGCGACGCCGAGGGTGCCGCCGGCGGGCAGATCGGCGACAGCCGGCCACGGCGAGCGGTGGATCGAGGAGCCGTCGGCGCCCTTCCACCACGACCAGACCTCCTCGGTGGTGTAGGGCAGCGTCGGGGCGAGGAGGCGCAGCAGCACCGACAGGGCGAGGCGCAGGGCGGCGCGGGCGGAGGCGGCCGCCGGCTCGGGGAACGCCCCGTCCCGGTTGTACGCCCGGCTCTTCACCAGCTCCAGGTAGTCGTCGCAGAAGCCCCACAACCACGCCTCGGTGCGTTCCAGCGCCCGGGCGTGGTCGTAGGCCTCGAACGCCTCGGTGGCCTCCTCGACGAGCGCCGCCAGCGAGGCGAGCAGGGAGCGGTCGACCTCCTCGGTGACCGCGGACGGCTCGTCGGGCCCGTCGGGGGCGACGCTGGCGAGGACGAAGCGCGACGCGTTGAGCAGCTTGATCGCCAGCTTGCGACCGACCCTCATCTGGCCCTCGTCGACGGCGGTGTCGGTGCCCAGGCGGGCCGAGCACGCCCAGTAGCGGATGGCGTCGGTGCTGTGGCGCTCGAGGATCTCTACGGGCGTGACCACGTTGCCCTTGGACTTGGACATCTTCTTGCGGTCCGGGTCGAGGATCCACCCGGAGATCGCCGCGTCGGTCCACGGCAGGGTGCCGAGCTCGGCGTGGGCCCGCACCACGGTGGCGAACAGCCAGGTCCGGATGATGTCGTGGCCCTGGGGGCGGACGTCCATCGGGAAGACCCGGGCGAACAGATCGGGGTCCTCCTCCCAGCGCCCGGCGATCTGCGGGGTGAGCGACGAGGTGGCCCAGGTGTCCATCACGTCGGGGTCGGCGGTGAAGCCGCCCGGCTGGTCCCGCTGCGCCTCGGTGTAGCCGTCGGGGACGTCGGTGGTCGGGTCGACCGGCAGGCGGTCCTCAGCGGCCAGGAGGGGCTGGTCGTGGAGGGGCTCGCCCTGCGCCGACAGCGGGTACCAGACCGGGAAGGGGACGCCGTAGTAGCGCTGGCGGCTGATGAGCCAGTCGCTGTTGAGGCCCTCGACCCAGTCGGCGTAGCGGGCGCCCATGTGGGCCGGGTGCCAGCGCAGCTCCCGGCCGCGGGCGAGCAGCTCCTCGCGGTGGGCGAGGGTGCGGACGAACCACTGCCGGCTGGTGACGATCTCGAGCGGGTTGTCACCCTTCTCGTAGAACTTGACCGGGTGCCGGATCGGCCGGGGCTCGCCGAGCAGCTCGCCCGACGCGGACAGCAGATCCGCGATCGCCCGCTGCGCCTGGCGGACGGTGCGGCCCGCCAGCGAGGAGCGGTACACCTCGGCCCCCTCGGCGGGCATCCCGGCCGGCGCGTCGGGTAGCAGCCGGCCGTCGCGGCCGATGACCGCCCGGACCGGCAGGTGCAGCTCCCGCCACCACACGACGTCGGTGACGTCGCCGAAGGTGCAGATCATGGCGATCCCGGTGCCCTTGTCCGGCTGGGCCAGCGGGTGGGCGACGACGGGGACCTCGACGCCGAACAGTGGCGTGCGCACCACGGTCCCGACGAGCTCCCGGTAGCGCGAGTCGTCGGGGTGGGCGACCAGGGCGACGCAGGCGGGCAGCAGCTCGGGGCGGGTGGTCTCGACGGGGACGTCGCCGCCGGCGCCGGCGCGGTGGAACGCCAGGCGGTGGTAGGCGCCGGGCCTCTCCCGGTCCTCGAGCTCGGCCTGGGCGACCGCGGTGCGGAAGTCGACGTCCCACAGCGTGGGCGCCTCGGCCGAGTAGGCCTCGCCCCGGGCCAGCTGGCGCAGGAACGCCCGCTGCGAGGCGCGCTGGCTCTCCGGGCCGATGGTGGTGTAGGTCTGCTGCCAGTCGACCGACAGGCCGACCCGGCGCCACAGCTGCTCGAACTTGCGCTCGTCCTCGGCCGACAGGCGCCGGCAGAGCTCGACGAAGTTGGGCCGGGAGCAGCCGACCGGCGGCCGGTCCTCCGGGGGGCCGCCGCCGGAGACCGGTGGCGCGAAGCCGGGGTCGTAGGGGAGGGACGGCTCGCAGCGGACCCCGAAGTAGTTCTGGACGCGCCGCTCGGTGGGCAGGCCGTTGTCGTCCCAGCCCATCGGGTACCAGACCTGCTTTCCCCGCATCCGCTGGTAGCGGGCCAGTGCGTCGGTCTGGGTGTAGCTGAACACGTGGCCGATGTGCAGCGACCCGCTCACCGTCGGCGGGGGCGTGTCGACGGCGAACACCTGCTCGCGTGGAGCGCTGCGGTCGAAGCGGTAGGTGCCGTCGGCCTCCCACCGCCCGGCCCACTTCTCCTCGAGCCCGTCGAGGCTCGGCTTGTCGGGGACTGAGGCGCTCATGGTCTTGGTTACGGTAGTTGCGTGCTGCGCCTCTACGACACCGCGTTGCGCCGCGTCGAGGCGCTCGACCTGCGCCGCCCGGGTGAGCTGGCGCTGTATGTGTGCGGGCCCACCGTCTACGCCGAGCCCCACGTGGGCCACGGCCGCTTCGCCCTGGTGTGGGACGTGCTGCGCCGCTACGCCCGCTGGAGCGGCCTGGCCGTGCGCCACGTGTCCAACGTCACCGACGTCGACGACAAGATCATCGCCCGGGCCGACGAGGAGGGAGGCGACGCCGCCGGGGTCGCCGCCCGTTCCGAGGCGGAGTGGTGGCAGTGCATGGACCGCCTCGGCGTCGAGCGGCCCGACGAGACCCCGCACGCCACCGCCTACGTCGAGCGGATGGTCGAGCTGATCGCCGGCCTGGTCGCCGGCGGGCACGCCTACGTCGGCGGCGACGGGGTCTACTTCGCGGCCACCTCGGTGCCCGACTACGGGCTGCTGGCACCCGGGCCGCTCGACCAGCTGCAGGCTGGCGCCCGGGTCCAGGTGGGGGAGGAGGCCGGGAAGCGCTCCCCGCTCGACTTCGCCCTCTGGAAGCTGGCCAAGCCGGGTGAGCCGACCTGGAGCTCACCGTGGGGTCCCGGTAGGCCCGGCTGGCACACCGAGTGCGTGGTGATGTCCCTCGACCTGCTCGGCGAGGGCTTCGATCTCCACGGTGGGGGCATCGACCTCGCCTTCCCCCACCACGAGAACGAGCGGGCCCAGGCCGAGGCCGCCGGGCGTGCCTTCGCCCGGCGCTGGGCGCACTCGGGACATGTCGTCGCCGAGGGAGGGGAGAAGATGAGCAAGTCGCTCGGCAACACCATGTCGCTGCCCCAGCTGCTCGACGCCTACGACCCCCGGGCCTACCGGTTGCTGGCGCTGCAGAGCCACTACCGGCGGCCGATGACGGTGAGCCCGGCGACCCTCGAGGCGGCCGGGCGGGCGGTCGAGGGCCTGGACGGCTTCGGGCGTGAGCTCGCCGCAGCCCGGGGCGCCGAGCCCGACGCCGGCGTCCGGGAGCGCTTCGCCGAGCGGATGGACGACGACCTCGACACGCCGGGGGCGGTCGCCGGGCTGTTCGAGGCGATGAAGCACGCCCGCGTCGCCGGCGACGAGGCCGTCGCCGCCGCAGTGATCGATGCCTGGGAGAAAGGCCTCGGGCTCCCCCTGGCACGAGAGGCGCAGGTGCCGGCCGCCGCGTTGGCCAAGGCGGAGGCGCGCGACGCGTCCCGGGCCTCCAAGGACTGGGCACGGGCGGACGCGCTGCGCGCCGAGCTGGTCGCCGAGGGCTACGTCGTGGAGGACACCCCGCTGGGCACCCGGCTGCGCCCGGCTCGATGAGCGAGCTGGACGACGACACCGCCGTCCGAGCGGCCGGCGCCGGCACCTGGTCGGGCAGCGTGAGCCCCCGCTGGAACGTCGGCAGCGCGCCCAACGGGGGCTACCTCCTCGCCCTCGCCGCCCGGGCGATGCTCGCCGCCAGCGGCCGCCCCGACCCCTTGAGCGTCACCGCCCACTACGTCACCCCGCCCGAGCCGGGAGCGGTGACGGTGACGACCGAGGTGGTGCGGGCCGGGCGGCGCTACGCGACGGTGGCCGCGGCGCTCTGCCAGGGTGGGGCCGAGCGGGTCCGCCTGCTTTCCGCCACCGGCGACCTCGCCGCCCAGGAGGGCCCGACGCGGGTCGCCGCCGAGCCGCCGGGCATCCCCGGCCCCGACGCCTGCGAGCCTCTCGCCGGGGAGCGGCTGCCGGAGGCGGTCCACCGCTACGACCTGCGCCTGCCCCCGGGGTCCCCCACGCCCGCCGGCCCCTCCGATGGACGACCGTTCGAGGTGACGGGGTGGATCCGGCTCGCCGACGGGTCGGTTCCGTGCGCCCTGGCCCTGCTCGCGTTCGCCGACGCCTTTCCCCCGACCGTTCTTCGCCCCCTCGGGGTCGGCTGGGTGCCGACCATCGAGCTCACCGTGCACGTCCGGGGGCGGCCGGCGCCGGGATGGGTGCTCGGCGCGTTCCGCACCAGGTTCCTCGTCGACGGCCTGCTCGAAGAGGACGGCGAGCTGTGGGGTGAGGACGGTCGCCTGCTGGCGCACGCCCGCCAGCTCGCGCTGATCCTTCCCCGCCGCTGAACCGCGCCGCCGAGCCGCGCCGCCGAGCCGGGGTTACCACCCGGTAGCTTCACATGTTACCGTGGGGTAGGTAGGTCATCCGGACAGGAGGCACCGGTCATGTCGGAGATCTCGCTCGAGCTGGACGAGGACCAGCTGTCGATCGTGAAGTGGGTGCACGACTTCGCCGAGGGCGTGGTGCGCCCCGTCGCCGCCGAGTGGGACGAGCGGGAGGAGACCCCCTGGCCGGTGATCGAGGAGGCCGCCAGGGTCGGCCTCTACTCGCTCGACTTCGTGACCAGTTGCAGCGCGGAGCCGAGCGGCCTCCTGATGCCGGCGGTGCTGGAGGAGATGTGCTGGGGCGACGCAGGCATCGCCCTGGCGATCTTCGGCACGACCCTCGGGGTGTCGGGGATCGTCGGCAACGGCACCCCTGAGCAGATCGAGGAATGGCTGCCGCGCTGCTTCGGGACGCCCGAGGAACCGGCCCTGGCCGCCTTCGCCGTCTCGGAGCCCGACGCCGGCTCGGACGTGAGCTCGATGCGCACCCGGGCGGTCTACGACGAGGCCCGCGACGAATGGGTGATCAACGGCACCAAGACCTGGATCACCAACGGCGGGATCGCCGACGTCCACGTGGTCGTCGCCTCCGTCGACCCGGCGCTGGGCGGCCGGGGGCAGGCGAGCTTCGTGGTGCCCAAGGGCACGCCGGGGTTGTCGCAGGGCCAGAAGTTCCACAAGATGGGGATCCGGGCGTCACACACCGCCGAGGTGGTCTTGGACGACGTCCGGGTCCCGGGTCGCAACCTGCTCGGCGGCAGGGACCGGCTCGACGCCCGCCTCGCTCGGGCCCGGGAGGGCGTGACGGGCCAGCGGGGCCAGGCGGCCATGGCGACCTTCGAGGCGTCCCGCCCGCTCGTCGGCGCCCAAGCGGTCGGCATCGCCCGGGCCGCCTACGAGTACGCCCTCGACTACGCCAAGCAGCGCAAGCAGTTCGGCAGGGCGATCGTCGAGAACCAGGCGATCGCGTTCAAGCTGGCGGACATGAGGCTGGCCGTCGACGCTGCCCGCCTCCTCGTGTGGAAGGCGGCGTGGATGGCGCGCAACGGCAAGCCGTTCGAGGCGGCCGAGGGGTCGCAGTCGAAGTTGTTCGCCGGCGAGACGGCCGTGCGGGTGAGCGAGGAGGCCATCCAGGTCCTCGGCGGGGCCGGGTACGTGAAGGACCACCCCGTGGAGCGCTGGCACCGCGACTCCAAGATCTACACGATCTTCGAGGGGACCTCCGAGATCCAGCGCCTCGTCATCGCCCGGGCCATCTCCGGGGTGCACATCCAGTAGCGCTTACCTGGGCTTTTGCTGCCTGGCGGCGACGCCACCGTGATGGGTTCTCGGGCCTCTTTCCCTGCCTGTAGGGGCGATGCATCCCTACTCATCCCTACTCGGCTACGGTGAAGGTCGATGGCGACCATCCGCGAGCGTCGGCCGGGGGTGTGGGAGGTCCGGGTGTTCACGGGCCGGGATGCGGCTGGCCGGCCGGTGCAGACCAGCCGGACCGTGCGGGGCACCAAGCGCGATGCGATGCGCCTCGCGGCCAGCTTCGACAGCCGGTCCGCCACGCGCTCGGGGGCCCGGACGGTCAGCGACATCCTGAACGCATGGGTGGAGGTCAACCAAGAGGTCTGGGCCGAGTCGACGCGGCGCGACCAGGAAGGCCGGGTCGCAAAGGTGCTGGCCGACCCGATCGCGTCGGTGCCGGTGGCCTGCTTCGGCGTGGCCGACGTGGAGAGGTGGCACGCCCGGATGCGCCGGACCGGCGTCGGCGAGACGGCTATCCGCAGTCGTAACGCTGCCCTACGGGCGGCGCTGGCCCAGGCGGTGCGCTGGGAGTGGATCCCGACCAACCCGGCGGCCGGAGCCCGCTTGCGCCAGCCGAAGCGCACGCCGCGCGAGGGCATGGGCATCGAGGAGCTGAGGGCGGCCATCGTGGCGGCCAGAGAGATCGACCCCGCCGCCGGGGTTGCGTTGCGGCTTGCCGCGGTGGCGGGCCTGCGGCGAGCCGAACTGGCGGCCTTGCGGTGGGACGACCTGGACGGCGACCGGCTCACCGTCGACAAGGCGGTAGAACTGGTCCGCACGAGCTAGCGCGGCCATCCCGAGCTACGCCTGGCACCCACGAAGACGGCCAACCGTCGGCGGATCCGGCTGGATCGGGAGACCCTGGCGGAGATCGCCGTGCTGCGAGCCGATCGGGAGGCGGTTTCTCCGTTCCTGTTCGCGCTCGATGACCGCCCGCCGAGCCCGGCGCGCATCGGCTGGTGGTGGACCCGGGCGCGGCGGGCGGCGGGGATCGACCCGCAGTGGCGGCTGCATGACCTCAGGCACTGGACGGCGACCGCCGCCATCAGTGGTGGCCATGACGTGCGCACCGTTGCCGGCCGCCTCGGCCACGCCAACCCGGCGATGACGATGCGGGTGTACGCCCACGTCGTCGAGGGCGCCGATGAGGCGGTCGCAGTGACCCTCGGGCAGGCCCTCGATGGCGACCTCACGTGAGCCTCCTCGTCCGGGACGAGACGTCGCCCGACGACACGGTGGTCGTCGTCAGGGGTGGCCTCGCCGCCGCCGACTCGCTGCGGCGGACCGCCGAGGTGTCCGAGGCATTGCACGGCTTCTTTGGCGTGTCGGTGTTCCTCGCGTTCGATCTGAGCCTCGAGGAGCTGGTGCGCCGGACCTCCGAGCTCGCTCCGGAGCGGTACAAACGTACAAACAGCTTCGGACCACCACGGTGGGAGCGGTCCAGCAGGCCGGCTCCGAGCTCCTGGCGACCGGCGAGTGGCCCCACTACGACATCGTCCTGACTGACTTGAGCGACGCCACGGTCGAGCGCCTGCGTGACTGCTTCGGACCGCCGTCCGCCAACCCGGCCGGCGGCGCGAGACTGGTCGAACCATGACGTGGGATCTGTGGATCGACTATCAGGCTCGCAGAGCCGACGGGCTCACGCCGACCTTGGCCCGCTTCGCCCGGCCGGGCGCCAGTGTGGAAGTCGGCGACTTCGTGGTCGTTGGCGCGGATGATGCTGAGCCGGCGGTGGCCGAGGTGGTCGAAGTTCGCGCTGACGGGGTCATCCTGGTGAGGGTCCTGCCCGGGCCGGCGTCGGCGCACTTGGAGCTGCTCTCCGCCGCAGGGGCAGGTTCCTGAGCCTCCGTGTGTCGGGGAGCCGACGACCTGTCATCTCAGCCCCGGGGCTCCGGCTCGGGAGCAGCGGTGTCGGGGTCGGGCTGGGGGAGGTAGTCGGCGTCGTTGAGCTCCTCGGCGACGAGGCCGCGGACGCCGACCTGGCGGAGGTGGTCGAAGAACTCGCCGATCTGCTCGGCAGCCCGATCGACGCCGTCGGTGTAGTCGTCGAGTAGGGCGAGCAGGAGCTGCTTGCGTCGTTGGCGGTAGCTCGTCTGGCGGGCCGGGCTGGGCTGGCCGGTGAGCTGCTCGATGGTGCGGGCGGCTTGGTCGGGCTCATCGACGCCGAGCTGGCGGAGGCGTTCGTAGACGGGCCCGAGCTGGTCGGCGTGCCCGAAGACCAGGCCGTACAGTTCGCCGACGGTGTTTGACGTGCGCTGAAGGGTGCGGTGGTCTCCGGGTGGGGGGAGGAAGAACCACACCAGGGGCAGGTCGAAGGCCAGGGCGAAGGCGAGCAGCTCGTGAGCGTCGAACTCCCGGCGGCGCTCTCCCTCGTAGGCCCGTTCCATGGCTGAGATGCTGGCTTGGGGTAGGCGCTGGCCGAGCAGTGGTTCGAGGGCGGCGGCCGCCTCTTCCTGGGTCCAGCCCCGTAGCTCCCTGGCCCGGCGGAGGTTGTAGGCGACGATCTCGTTGAGGTCCGCACCCACGGCTTCGTCGGGGGCGGGGTGCGGGTTGTCCGCTGGTGCCCTTTTGCGTCCGACCACGCCCTCCACCGTAGCAGTGCGGGCGGGCAGTGCCCGCACATCCGCTGAACACTCCGGCGTGGTATAGTCCCACCGTTGTGACCCCACGTCCGGGAGGTGCTGTCATGAGGAGTGCGGAGCCGGCCTTCTTGCGGGTCCGGGACGCGGCCCCGATGCTGGGGATCTCGCGCTCCGCGGCCTACGAGCTGGCCAACGCGTGGCTGGCCAGTGACGGCCAGGCCGGTCTGCCTGCTGTCCGTCTCGGCCGCTCGATCCGGATCCCGCGGGCGGCCATCGAGCGTCTCGCCGCGGCTCAACTCGAGGCGGGGTAGGTGGAGCGAGTCGGTGAGGCCACCGTCGCGCTGACCGCGGCGAGCCGGGAGCTACGCCGGCAGCTGCGGCCGCTGGTGTGGGTGACCTTGGAGGAGATCGCCCTGGATTGCGTGTCCGAGGACGGCCGGCTGCTGTCGCGTACCTCGTCACCCGGTGATGCCGGCGACCTTGATGACGGCCTTGCGGACGTTGGAGGGGTCGAGCGGCGTCCCAGCTGCGCTGGCGAAGATCAGATCCTGGTCCTCCCAGAGAGGTCCGGCGGAGCGGCCCTCGGCCTCCTGACGGCGCCGCTGGGCAGCGAGGAGGGGGAGGAGACCCTTAGGGAGTTGGAGGGTGCGCTCGCCGGCTGTGGACTTCTTGACCGGTCCGCGCATGAGGTCGTAGCCGCCGCCGGGCCGTGGTACTCGCTTGATGGAGCCGGTGATGGCGAGAGTCCCCATTTCCGAGGCGAGGTCCTCCCAGAGCAGCCCGGTGGCCTCGCCGGGCCGGACGCCGAGGGTGACCATCACCATCACCACGAACATGACGCCGAGGCGGTGCTTGGGCACTCCGTCCTCACTCGTGGCCATGGCTTCGGTGACGAAGGCGTCGGCTTCCTTGGCGGTGAAGGAGCGCCCCTCGGCTTCGGGGGCGCAGACAGGGAGGATGGAGAGGCGGCCGACGTTGCGGCCGACGCGTTGCCGGCGCTCGGCGTGGTTGAGGGCATCAGTCAGGACGGTGCGCATCCGCTTCACGTAGGACTTGGAGGTCCCGGCGTCGGCTTTGGCTTTTAGGAAGCGGTCCACGTGTTCGGCGGTGAGTTCCCCGAGCTTGTGACGGCCGAGGCCGGGGATGAGGTGGCGTTCGATCACGGCCCGGTAGTTCTGTACCGTCGCCGCACCCACCCGAGCGGGCAGGACCACGGCGAGCCACTCGGTGAGGAGCTGCTCGACGGTCAGGCCCGGTTGTTCGCGTACTCCGGCGTCCAGGCGCTTGCGGTGCTCCTTTATCTTCTCGATGGCCGCGGCCTTGGTCTGGGCCCGGAGCTTGATTGACGATTCCGACGTATCCGTCCACCCGTTCCGGAGTTTTCGTCCACCTGTCACGGACGGGCGTAGCCGGCTTGCCTCACAGCGGTCTACCCCTCGGTCTCACCTCCTTGGTTGCGGTCGTCGGATGATGGGTCACCATAGTGCTGGGTGCTGTTGGGGCCGGGGTGGCACTCCCCCTCGGCGCGGTCTCGAAGTGATGGCCTTGTCTTCTCATCTCCTCTCATCTCCTCAGCGGTCCCGGCCCGGGCCGGTGCCACCGGGTGGACCAGTTGGGGTGCTGCGGAGGACGTGACCCAGTTGTCCGAGGGCAACCCGGAGGGAGCGCAGCGACCGGAGGGGCGGCAGGGCAACCGGAGCCGGCCGCAGGTCGGCGGAGGGCGGCAGGGCT
>JAJZWW010000042.1 GCA_021846485.1 Actinomycetes bacterium | reverse complement strand
CTGAGGCGGCCGGGGGCGAGGCGCCGGCGCCGGCGAGGGCTGAGGGCGGCGGGGGCGGGGCGCCGGAGGGCCGAGTGGGCCCCGGTCGCTGCCAGTCCGCGTGGGCGGGGGCCGACGCAGTCGCCCGGTTCCTCGCCGTCGACCCGATCGACCAGTCCGCCCGGGCCTTCTACTGGCAAGGGCCCGAGCGGCAACTACTTGGACGGCCGAAGGCCGAGAACTGTGTGCTGACACGGCCGAAGTTGGTGACGCCGTCCAAGTAGTTGCCGGAAGGGTCCTAACGATTCGGTCTCCGAGACATCGAGAGCGACCCCGGCGGCCGCACGTACCTGCGCCTCGACAAGTCGCCGTCTCGATCGGCGAGCAGGACGCTCCCGAGGTGGTCCAGGCCTGGTTCCAGGGGCTGAACCCCGCCGTCGAGGACCGCCCGCCCGGCTGCTGCGCGAAGGCGACCTGGAGGAGGTGGGCCCGGGCGTGCTCGGCGCCGCCCGGGCGCTCGCGGCGACCGGCTGACCGGATGACTCAGACGGTGGGAGGCGAGGCAGGCCCGCTCTCCGAAGGCGCTGAGCAAGCCCAGCGAGGACCACGGGAGAGACCCTTTCAGCCATGGCTGCGCAACCGGTGACGACCGCCGAGGAGTGGCTCGAGGGCATGCGCCATGGAGCGCCGCCCACGCCCGACGACGTGACGATCACCTCCGCCGGCCGGCGAGCCGACTCGCGTGGCACCGTGATGGCGGGTGTGCCTGACCGGGGAGCCCGGTCCCCCTGTCCTGGTGCGTGGCCATGACACGGGCGGTGCACGTGCCCTACACCGTCGAACAGGACGGGGACGGGGTGTGGTGCGCGCATGCCCAGCTGCGCCCCGGCGTGGGGGCCAACGGTGAGGGGGCCACGTCTTCCGACGCGGTGGCGGACCTGCGCGAAGCCCTCGTCGAGCTCGGCTTCGACGCTGCCCCCTTCTGGGTCCTCGAACACAACCACCGGGCCCGCCGGTTCTACCAAGCGGGAGGCTGGAGCACCGACGGCGCCACCAAGGTCGATGACAGCCCCGGCTTCCCCATCGCCGAGATCCGCTACTACCGGCCGCTCAAGTGATCTCTCCCAGCGTGTTGCGACCGAAGGCGCAACCGGCACAACACGCCGACGCCGCCCTCGAACGACACGCCCGGCACCGAGAAGTCCCGGGTGACCTCCTCGAAGCCGACGGCGGCATGCAGGGCGAGTGATACGACATTGCGAGCGTTGGCGTAGTACCACACCTCGTCGGCCCGCTCTGCGACCCACTCGAGCCGCACCCGGGTGAGGGCGGCGCCAGCACCGCAGCCGCGCCACTCGGGCGCCACCACCAGTCCGCCGAGGTACCAGCCTGCCGGCGCCGTGTCAGCCGGCGACCGCGGCGACGGCGAGAACCAGCGCACGCGCCCATAACCGGCCAATGACCTTTCCACCCCGGCGACAACCAGCACGCGGCCGTCACCTGACAGGTCCGCTTCGAACCGCTCCGTCCAGCCGCCGGACACTCCCGAATGTGCCTCCGCCAACTGGGCGAGTGCCGCCAAGTCACCTCCACCGGCGAGGCGCACCCACACCTCTGCGTCGCGCCGATGGTGGCGCTCGTCCCAGGTCGCGAAGCGAGACGGCACGATGCCAAGCTACGCCGGGTCTGAAAGGCCCCGAGAGCGCCTGGCCTCGTCCGGCCGTCGAGCCGGCTCGAGGTGAGCCCCGGCGACACAGCCTCGCACTGCAGCGAAAGACCATCGTCGTGTGGGTCACCCGTCGCCGAAGCTGACCTGCGCTTCGATGTGGATCTCGGTGCGGAGCGAGTTGGCGATGTAGCACTCCCGGTGTGCCACCTCCGCCAGGTGGCGGACCCCCTCGACGGTGGGTCCGGTTGCCACCACTATCCGGGGACGCAGCGTGATGCGCGTCAGGCGAACGGGGCGCTCCTCGGCGGGCATGACGGCCTCGGCCTCGTCGTGGTAGGCGAGCACGTCGACGCGCGCTCGAGCTGCGACGGCCAGAAAGGACAGCAGCTGGCAGGAGGCAGCCGCGAGCAGGACGAGTTGCTCGGGGTTGAGGTGCTCGGCCTCGCCGAGGAAGGCTTGGTCGGCCGACAGCACGAGGCAGTCACGCGCCGGCGGAGCGGTGCCGGTGTGCTCGCGTCGGTAGTGCTGGTAGCCGGCGCCGGTGGACCCGCTCCATGAGCAGCGAACCCGGTAGGTGTGCTGGGAGCTCATCACCCCACCATGCCATCGCCGGGGGGTCATGGCGGCCTCGGCGCCGCCCTCGGGAGGATCCCTCAGCGATGCAGTCTCCCGAGGTCAGATCACCTGCCGCTCGGTCGTCAGCCCACCGGGCGTATCGCCTGTGTTGACCGTGGTGCTTGGCTCGACAAGTAAGACCTCGGCGCCATCCGGGGAGATCGGCTGATGCTCGACCCCCCTGGGTACGACGTAGAGCCGCCCGGGCCCGAGGGTCACGTCCGCGTCGTCAAGGCGGATGGTGAGGGAGCCCGTCAGCACGACGAACAGCTCGTCGGTGTCGGGATGCCGGTGCTTGGTGAACTCACCCCGGGCCTTGACAACGCGGACGTCGTAGTCGTTGAGGACGGCCACCGTCCGGGGAGACCACGCCTCGTCGAAGGACGCCAGTGTGGCTGCGAGATCGACAGGTTCATGCATAGTCCTCATCATGCCTGGCTGCCCGAGACGGCCCCTAGAAGGATCCCATTGCGGCGATTGGTTCGCGCCGTCCATGGAGCTCAGCGGGGGATGATCAGCCGGCCGTATGGGAGCCAGACGGGGGGAGTGGCGGGGTCGCGGTGTCCGCAGTCGTGGTTGCTGGATGGGGGTGGCCGAGGCGGCAGAAGACCCATTTGCCGTCCGGGACCTGCCGGGCGCCCCAGTCACTGGCCAGTGGTCTTGTCGGTCAGGTCGCCGTCGCCGCTGTGGCGGCGGTGTGGCCGTTGAGGGGTTCGGGGTCTGCCGTCTCGAGCGGCGATCTCGGCGCCGTCGTGGTCGAAGGCGACCAACAAGGTCACAGGCGGCCCGGCGTTGGTGATGGCCTTGGTGACCAGTTCGCTTACCAGCAGCACAGCGGGCGGGACGAGTTCGCCGGTGCCCCAGTCTTCGAGCCATGAGGTGACGGCCCGGCGGGCCTTGCCGGGCGCAGAGGGACCCGCCTGGAGTCCCAGCCGGGCCGTTCTCGATAGGGGATCGACGTACGGTGCGCCGCCTACCCGTCGTAGACAAGGTAGATTGTCTGGGTGAGGATCAGCGAGCCGGCTCGGAACCACGGCGTCGCCGACGACGACATCCACCATGCGATCCGCAACGCCATTCGGCAACTTGACATGGGAGAGAACTTGACCATGCTCATCGGCCCAGCGAGAGACGGGTCGCTCCTGGAGACCGGCGTTCTCGACCTGAACGGGGACGATCCCGTAGCCATCCACGCCATGGCGCTTCGGCCCAGCTTCTACCGGTTCCTTGGACGAGGAGAGTGACCGTCATGCGACACACCGACGAGGAGATCGAGCGGGCCGCCGAGCGCTTCAAGCAGCTCGTCGACGGGCTCGATCCTGCGACCGCCGACGTCGAGAACACGGAGGACCTGCGTGCGGTGGCGGCGGCAGTCGCAGCGACTCGAGCCGACGAGGCGCGGCTCCGAGAGACAGTCGAGATAGCCCGCGCCCATGGCAGGTCCTGGAACCACATCGCCCTGGTGCTGGGGGTATCCAGGCAGGCCGCCCGACAGCGCTTCGCTCGCCCTGAAACCCAAGGTGCTCCGTAGACCATCCCCTGTGACACGCCCACGCGTTCGGTCGCGAATACCCGCACACCGCAGGGGTTCCTCGGGTACTGGGTCAAGGTTCGGCCGCCGCGGCGTCGTGCACCGCGGCGCCCAGCCAGTGCTGCACCTCGCGCCAGCTGCGTAGCCGGACGATCATCAGGTCGGGCCGCTGCTCAGCGAGGGCAGCTTCCCGCTGGGCGCTCTTGGCGTGGGTGGTCCACGCCCAGCGGACGATGTGCTCTCGGTCGGTGAAGATCGTCCATAGCGGCGGCTCGACGTTCCCGTTCCACAACCTCTCGCGTCGCAAGCGCCGGCCCACGGTGCGGGCGATCACCTGGCGCATCACCCTGGCTCGGGGCAGGTCCAGCCACACCAGCAGGTCGGCCCGCTCGGCCAGCAGGGCCCGCACGGAGTCGTACTGCCATTCGGTCACCCAGCTTGGCTGGGCGCTGAAGGTCTCGACCTCGCAGGTGAAGGACTGCCGAGGAGTCCAGCCCGGCCCGTGGAAGAGGGCGTCGATCTCACGTGCGGCAGTTCCGACGCCTCTCCTAGTCGCGCTGCCAGGGAGGTCTTGCCGGCGCCCGAGGTGCCCGCGACGAGCACGCGATGGGGGCGTCGTGGCAGGGCGTCGGTGGCCGCCAGCAGCATCTCCGCAACCGTAGACGGCGTCTTCCTCGCCGCTGAGCCGCTCGGCCACGCCGGTGCGGTCGCCGCCGTGGCCATCGGCGACGCCCACCATCCGCCGGGCGTCGGCCTGAACTGAAGCGACGCCACAGGCAACGCTCCCGGAGCCCCCGGCGAAGTGCCCGGACGAGGGTCCCCGATGCGGGCGTTCGGGGGTGCTCGCTCCGCGCAGGGACAGCCGATGTCCCGGCTCGGCGGCCCCGGGACGTCGCAGGACTGGATGATCGGTGCCCTACGGCCAGGTGTGAAAGTAGTCGGCGCGCACGGACGCATACTCGGCGTTCGGGGGTCCAGCCACGACGGGGTCCGTCTCGCCATAACCCCGTACCGCGGCCGCCCGGCTCACCGATGGTCGGTCGAGGCGCTGCGCGGTTCGTCAGGCGGCCACGGGGTGGGCATCTTCTACCGGATCTACCGAAACAGCCACTCACGGGTCAGCACAGTCTGCGGTCAGCACAGTCTGCGATGGCGTTCGACCATAACCGCAGGTGCATGGCGCAATCCGGCTCTCACCAACACGGACTGGCACGGGCATCGTCCAGCTCCGACCTCGACGCCTTGGTGCTCTCGGCGTGGGTCGAGGCGGCGTGCAGCTCACCGGAACTGCCCGGGGGAGTAGCGGCGTGGGCCGTTCCGAGGGCGACGGTTCCGATGCCGAGACCCATCAATCCCGCAGCCATCAGCGCAGCCTTCTGCTTCAGCTGTACCATGTCGATCGGTTCCTTTCACTTTCGTTCACGCTGCCCCAACCGGGGCGGCGGGGACATCTTGCGGCGCCGCTACTGAAGCGGCGCTGAAGCGCTCCGGGCTCCATCTCCGGCCGGGGCCGGTCCGACGGGTGGCGGGTGTCCAGGCTCAGCGCGGGCAGCAGCTGCGGGAACGCCTCGGGGTGATCGCCGGCCGCACCGCCTCGGCCGTCGCCGACCGCCTGACCACCGCGGCGCGCGCCGGGAGGGAGGGTCGCGGTCGTCGGCCGCGGGCGGCTGGTGGGGGTCGACCCCCCGCCGAGCTGCTCGCCGCCGGGGTCGCTACGCGTCGATGTGGGCGGCTTGGGAGGGGCGGAGGCCTGAACGGGTGCGCCGAGGTCTGCCGGCCCCGGTCAGTGGTCGGCGGCGGCGAGCAGCTCCGCCGCGGCGAGTGGGTCGAGCCGGCGGGCCAGCACCTCGGCGGTCACCTCCTCCCAGCGAGCGCCGCCGGAGCCGGCACGCAACTCGTCCTCGAGCCGGCGGACGACGATCGCCTGCAGCTCGTCGAGCAGCCGGCGGCGGCGGCGAGCCTCGAGCTCCCCGCTGGCCGCCAGCCACCGCCGGTGCCCGTCCACCGCCTCCCAGACCTCGGCCACCCCGGACCGGGAGAGGGCGTCGGTCGCCAGCACCGGGGGGCGCCACCCCTGCCTGTCCGGGTCCAGGTCGAGCATCGCCTCCAGGTCCCGCCGGGCGCCCGCCGCCCCAGGACGGTCGGCCTTGTTGACCACGAACACGTCCGCCACCTCGAGCAGTCCTGCCTTGGCCACCTGCACGCTGTCACCCCACCCGGGGGTCACCACCACCACCGCCGTGTCGACCGCCCCGACCACGTCCACCTCGGCCTGGCCCACCCCGACGGTCTCCACCACCACCCGCGGGTAGCCCGACGCCACGAGGACCCGGACCGCCTCGGGAACCGCCAGAGCGAGGCCACCGAGGGCTCCCCGGCTGGCCATCGACCGGATGAACACCCCGGGGTCGTCTGCGTGGTCCTGCATGCGCACCCGGTCCCCGAGGATCGCCCCCCCGGTCCACGGCGACGAGGGGTCGACGGCGAGCACCGCCACCGGCCCGCTGTCCCGGGCCGCAGCCACCAACCCGGAGGCCAGCGTTGACTTTCCCGCACCCGGAGCGCCGGTTAGTCCGACCACCTGCTCGACCGAGGCGCTGGGCGCGAACGTGAGGCGCGCCACCTGCTGCGCTCTTTCCCCTCCCCCTTCGACCATCGACAGGAGCCGCCCGAGAGCCCTGCGCTCGCCGGCGCGCGCCCGGGCCAGCAGCTCGGCGGGGTCCGACGGTGGCACAACGGGACAGTATGCACCCCGCCCCGTAGCATCTGCGCCGTGCGCGACCACCTCGACGTCGACCGCCTGGTGGAGCTGACCTCGGCCCTCGTGGCGGTCGAGAGCACTATGTGCAGTCACGAACGCTTGTCTGCGGACGGCCGGCGACCGCCTCCAGGAGGTAGTTTTTCGACAGCTACTGAGGTGCGCGAAGGGCGCCTGTACGGCCGGGGTACCGCCGACACGAAGCACGCCACCGACGAGCCCGTGCCCCTCGAGCAGCTGCTCGACGCAGCAGCCGCGTACGCCGAGCTGTTCACCACCGGCCCGACCTGGGTCGATGTCCGGGGCCGGCCCTGAGGCGGGTCGTCCGGGCCACGCTCGGGCCAGACGATCTCCCGGCCCTCCTCACGCCCCGGGACGGGGTGGTCCGGGAGCTGCCCGCTACCAGCACGGCAGACCCCTCCACCGCGGGGGGCGGGCGTTCGCCGGGGCGAGCCGGCCTCGGGGACAGTGGGGACAGTGGGGGCGGCGGGGGCGGGGTATGGCGCTTCGGGATGGCCGAGGGGCCGGTCGCGTCCTACGAGCGGGTCGTGCGGGTCGGGCCAGGCCCCGCCGACCCGGGCGGGACGGGCGCGGGCGCGCAGAGTCGGTCGGGCAGGCCGGGCGCGCAGGGCAGGTCGGGCGCGCAGGGCCGGCCGGGCGCGTCGGACGGGTCGGGAACGCCACTGACCGGCGGGTCGGCGGTGGTCGAGGTGAGCCAGGAGGTCCGGTTCCGGGTGGGGATCCCGTATGTGTCGTGGATCTTCGCCCTGCCGCTGCTGGCGAACCTCGGCGGGCTGTCCCCCGCCGGGAAGGCACCGTGGTGGGCGCCCCCCGAGCGGGTGGACCACCGCCGGGCGGTCGCCCTCGCCGGGCTGTGCGGCTTCGCCGTCCTCGCCGGGTACCTCGACGGGCTCCTGCCGGCGACCGCCACCTACATCGGCCGGGAGTACCACGTCGGCGACGCCGGGCAGGGCTACGCCCTGGCCGGGGTCCAGTCCGGGGCGCTCCTCGCCCTCGGGATCCTCGTCGCCGCCGACCGGTGGGGCCGGCGCCGCTCGGTGGTCGCCACCACCGTCGCCGGAGCACTGGCCAGCCTGGCGGCCGCCGCCTGCCCTTCCCTCGCCGCCGTCGCCCTCACCCAGGTCGCCGCGACCGCCGTGCTCGGCGCGCAGTACGTGCTCCTCGGGGTCAGCGTCGTCGAGTTGATGCCTTCTGGCGCGCGCGCCTGGGCGCTCGCCCTCCTCACGATGAGCTACGGGCTGGGGGGCGGCGTCACCCTGCTCGCCCTGCCACTGGCCGGCCTGGGGGTCGGGGGATGGCGGTGGCTGTACGTCCTGGCCGGCCTCGCCGTCGCCGGTGCCATCGCCCTGAGCCATCACGTACCCGAGACCGAGCGCTGGAAGCTCCACGCCGGACGGGACGGCCAAGCCTCCCCCCTCGCCGGCCGAGCCTCCTCCCCCGCCGGCCGGGCCTCCCGGTGGACGCCCGAACAACGCCGACGGCTACTGCTCCTCGGGGCAGTCGCGCTGCTCTTCGCCTTGTTCAGCACTCCCGCCACCCAGTTCCAGAACCAATACCTGCGCGTCCAGCGGCACTGGTCACCGGTCCACATCAGCCTGGCGGAGCAGGTCGTGGGGACGCTCGGCGCGGCCGGCACCCTGGCGGGGGGCCGCCTCGCCGACACCCGCGGCCGCCGGCCGGTGCTCGCCCTCGCCCTCGCCGCCGGCACCGCCGCGACCCTTCTCGAGTACCTGACCCGGGGGACCGCTCTGTACGGGTGGATGACCGCCTCCAGCCTCCTCGGCTACGCCGTCACGCCGGCGCTGGCGGTCTACGGGGCGGAGATGTTCCCCACCGGACTGCGGGGACGGGCCGGCGGGGTCCTCAACGTGCTCGGCGCCGCCGGTGGCCTCGCCGGACTGGCGGCGACAGGCGCGATCGCCGGGGCGGTCGGATCGCTCGGACCCGCTCTGGCGGTGACCGCCGCCGGGCCGGCCCTGGTGGTGCTGCTGGTGATCGTGGCCTACCCCGAGACCGCCCGGCGCTCGCTCGAGGAGATCAACCCCGGGGACCTCCCCGTCGCCACCGGGCTCACCGGACCGGCCGGTACGGTCGTCCCGTCAGCAGCTGCCGGCGCGCCGGCCGAGCCGCGCAACGGCCGGGCCGGACCCGGCCCCGAGCCGGCCGCCGGGCCGGCACCGAGATGACCGCGGCTCAGCCCTCGCCAGTGCCGGCAGGCGTCCCGGTAGCTGCCACCCCCAGCCCGCCACCAACGTAGCCACCTCGGCATCCCTGCGCCGCAGACCGTGGTCGCCACCCTCGATCGGGTGGAGGGTGACCGGGCCGGGGATGACCGCCACCGCCGAGCGGAGCTCGTCGGGCGTGGCGAACGCGTCGCAGGTCCCAGAGACGAACAGGCACGACATCCCCAGGTGCGGGAAGTGGGCGTCACCCCGCTGCTCGGGTCGCCCCGGCGGGTGCAACGGGATAGCTGACGAGGACGGGGGCGCCGACCGGGGCCGGGCCGACATCGGCCCTCTCCGCCAGCGCCACCGAGCACGCCCGCCCGCCATCGACCGGCCACCGAGCACGAGCCGGTCGCAATGCCGGCCCAGGGACGCCGCTTCCGCAGTGACCGAGGAGACGAGCACCGCCAGGCGGTGCGGCGGCCAGCGCCGTCCGGCGGCCCGGTAGGGAAAGTCCATCCGCCGCACGGTCGCCCCCTGCCCCTCCAAGGCCGCCCCCATGGCGACCAGGGCCGGCTGGTCCTTCCCGGCTCCCGCGCCAGGGGCGAGGAGCACCCCCACCCCGGCAAGCGCCGCCTGCTCGGTGCTCAGCGCGTGGCTCCCTGCCCGCTGGACGTCCCAGGAGGGAGAGCCAGGCCGATCAGCCGCACGACCACGTCCTGGAGGTCCCACGGCGAGGACCGTAGCCGCAGCCGACACCACTGGCGCGCCAGCATCTTCGCCAGGCGGGCGTCGAGATCGGCCAACGCCTCTCCACCGCCGAGCGCCGCGCCGCGGCGAACGACCGACCGCAGGGCCCGCTCCAGCTCACGACGGTCCCGTCGGAGGGGTACCGCCACCCGGTACGGCACTCCACTCCGGGGCGTCGGGGCTCGCCTCCGCCACGTCCGGGGTCCCCCGGCCATCTCCGCTCCTACCCCGCGCGACGCACCGCGTCCGGGCGCGGCCCGCAGCCGCGCCCTGGCCGGCCAGGCCGGCGGCCCGCGCCGAACCCATCGACCCTGCCGGAGGAGCCCGGCCAGGACTCTGACTCCCTACCGGGACTCGCCTGCTCCTCGGGGTCTCCCTCACCCTCTCCGAGCGCGAGCGCCCAGTCCACCGCGAACGTCATGTCGACCACCACCTGTTTTCCTAGTCTCTGCTCGACATACTACTACCCTGATGTCCCGAGCCGGCGGACCAGCCCCTTCCCCGGCCCGACACTCGAGGACCCAGGCGCCCCAGTGTCGGCGTCGAGTTGGACCGGCCCGTGCGCACGGAGGCCGCCCGACGGCCCGGTGCACCAACGAGGTCGGGGTGGAGGGCACGGTCCGCTTCCTGCGCAACGTCATGGGTCTGTGGCTGCCGCAGGAATGCCAGCGAGCGTGGTGGACCAGCGACGTCGCCGACCTCCCGCCTTCCTCGACGCCGCCGGCGCCCTCCCGGCGCGACACTGGCTCATCGACGTCGATGACCGCGAGCTCCTCCCGCCGGGCGGGATGCCCGATCGCCTGGCCCGACCGCCTGCGCTGGAGCCACGAGCCGCAGCCGGGCCCGTCCCCGCCTGAAGGGAACCCAGCCGATGCGAATCACGCTCATGGTCACCTGCCTGGTCGACGGGCTCTTCCCCGACGTCGGCCGGGCCACGGTACGACTGCTGCGCCGGCTCGGCCACGACGTGGAAGTCCCCGCCGAGCAGACCTGCTGCGGCCAGGTGCAGATCAACACCGGCTACGGCCCCTCGGCGCTCGGCGTGATCCGCCACCACGTGGCCGCCTTCGCCGGCGCCGACGTGGTCGTCGCCCCGTCCGCCTCCTGCGTCGGGTCGGTGCGCCACCAGCACGCCGCCCTGGCCCGCCAGGCGGGCGACGCGAGCCTGGCTGCCGAGGCGGGAGCCCTGGCGGCTCGCACCTACGAGCTGTCCGAGCTGCTCGTCGACGTGATCGAGATCACCGACGTCGGCGCCTACTACCCCCGACGGGTCACCTGGCACCCAACCTGCCACTCCCTTCGGCTCCTCGGCGTGGGCGACCAGCCCCGCCGGCTGCTCGAGGCGGTGGAGGGCCTCGAGCTGGTCGATCTCCCCGACGCCGACCACTGCTGCGGCTTCGGGGGGACCTTCTCCCTGAAGAACCCTGCGGTGTCGGGTGCGATGCTCGAGGACAAGCTCGGCCGGATAGCCGCCACCGGCGCCGAGCGTTGCGCCAGCGGGGACGCCTCCTGCCTGATGCACATCGGCGGCGGCCTGTCCCGCACCGGGAGCACGGCACGGCCCGTGCACCTGGCCGAGATCCTGGCGAGCACCCGGTGAGCGGCGCCGACTGGGTCCCCGTCGCCCCGCCCGGGGTGGGCCACCTCCGCGGAGCCCGTCCATTCCCGCAGGAGGCGGCCGCTGCGGTCACCGACCGGACGCTTCGGTCCAACCTGACCGGCGCGACCACCCGCATCCGGGCCAAGCGGGACGCGGCGGTGAGCGAGGTCGCCGACTGGGAACAGCTGCGTGAAGCCGGGGCGGCGATCAAAGACGACGTGCTCGCCCATCTCGACACCTACCTGCTGCGCCTCGAGGAGCAGGTGACCGCCCGGGGCGGCACCGTGCACTGGGCGGCGGACGCGGCCGAGGCCAACCGGATCATCTTGGAGCTCGTCGGGGCCGCCGGCGCCGGCGAGGTCGTCAAGGTGAAGTCCATGACCACCCAGGAGATCGGGCTCAACGAGGCCCTCGCCGCCGCGGGGGTAGCGGCGATAGAGACCGACCTGGCCGAGCTGATCGTACAGCTCGGCGACGACTGGCCAAGCCATTTCCTCGTGCCCGCGATCCACTGCAACCGCACCGAGATCCGCGACATCTTCCGCCGGGCCATGCCCGGCGTCGACCCCGAGCTCCCCGACGAGCCGGCGGCCCTGGCCGAGGCGTCCCGGCGTTACCTGCGCGACAAGTTCCTCTCCGCCGAGGTCGCGATCAGCGGCGCCAACTTCGCGGTGGCCGAGACGGGCACCCTCGCAGTGGTCGAGAGCGAGGGCAACGGGCGGATGTGCCTCACCCTCCCCCGCACCCTCGTCACCGTGATGGGCATCGAGAAGCTGCTCCCCCGCTGGGCCGACCTCGAGGTGTTCATGCAGCTGCTCCCCCGCTCCTCGACCGCCGAGAGGATGAACCCGTACACCTCCTTTTGGACCGGGGCCACCGAGGGCCAGGAGCTCCACCTGGTGCTGCTCGACAACGGTCGGACCGCCACCCTCGCCGACCCCGCCGGGCGGGCCGCCCTGCGCTGCATCCGCTGCTCGGCGTGCCTCAACGTCTGCCCGGTCTACGAGCGCGTCGGCGGCCACGCCTACGGCTCGGTCTATCCGGGGCCGATCGGCGCGGTCCTGTCACCCCAGCTCACCGGTGTCGCTGCCAACCCGACCCTGCCCTTCGCCTCCACCCTGTGCGGCGCCTGCTACGAGGTCTGCCCGGTGGCCATCGACATCCCCACGATGCTCGTCCACCTGCGCGAGCGCGCGGTGGCCGCCGGCTCCGAGCCAGCCGCCGAGCGGGTCGCCATGCGGGCCATGGCCTGGCTGATGGCCTCCCGGCGGCGATGGGCGCCCAGCCTGGCAGCGCTGCGAGCGGGCCGGCTACTGGGGCGCCGCCCACCGCTACCTCCCCCGCTGTCGGCGTGGACCTCGAGCCGGGACCTGCCCCGCCCCCCGGCCCGGACCTTCATGCAGTGGTGGGACGAGGAGGAGCGGCGGTGACCGGGTCCCGGGACGCCGTCCTCGCCCGCATCCGGGCGGCGAGCCCCCCCTCCGCGCGACCGCCGCTCGGGCGCGTCGAGCGGTCCTACCGGGGCCCGGTCGGCGCCGGCGACCTCGACCGGTTCGCGGCGCGCGTAGCCGACTACCGGGCGGCGGTCACCCGTTGCGGGGCAGCGGAAGTGGCCAGTACCGTCGCCGAGGCCCTCGGCAGGCGCGGAGCGAACCGGGTCGTCGTGCCCGCCGGGCTCGATCCGGCCTGGCTCCCCGCCGACCTCGAGGTCGTCGGCGACGATCCGCCCCTCAGCACCCTCCAGCTCGACGCCCTCGACGCCACCCTCACCACCTGCGCCGTCGCCGTTGCCGAGACCGGCACGATCATCCTCGACCACGGCCCGGGACAGGGCCGGCGGGCGCTCACCCTCGTGCCCGACGTGCACGTCGTCGTCGTCCCCGGGCACCTGGTGGTCGCCGGCGTGCCCGACGCGGTCGCCCGCCTCGACCCGACCCGGCCGCACACCTGGATCAGCGGCCCCAGCGCCACCAGCGACATCGAGCTCGACCGGGTCGAAGGCGTCCACGGGCCCCGCACCCTCCACGTCGTGGTCTGCGAGCCGCCGGGTCCTCGTCCCTGAGGACCCTTCCGGCAGTCCGAAGTGCGGGTACTGTAGTAGAAGCTTCTGGCGGCATCGTCGATGGCGTGCACCATCAGGCCGCGCGCTCCAATGCCCTCCGTCGAGACAATGGCGTGAAGGACGACTTGGCGGACGATCTCGGCTCCCAGGCCACGCCCCTGCCAGCGCCGGTCGACACCCATCCGGCCGAGGAGGATCATCGGCACAGGATCGGGAGCTCCCGGGGCCGGGCCCGGTCTCAGCGGTACGCGGAGATCCCTGTCAGAGCCTGCCCGATCGCGAGCTGGTGCACCTCGGCGGTCCCCTCGTAGGTCAGCACCGACTCGAGGTTGTTGGCGTGACGG
>JAJZWW010000041.1 GCA_021846485.1 Actinomycetes bacterium | reverse complement strand
CACTCGGTCGTCTCGTCGGGGCCGACGTCTCCGGCCGCCCGCTTGAACGCCACGGGCAGATCCGGGTCGGCTTGGACCTCCCGGGCGATCTTCACCGAGTCGATCGCATCAGACTTCCCACGTCGCCACCCCCGGTCCCGGTCGTTGGTGCGGTTCGGGCACACGTCGCGCACGTCATGGCCGGCCCGGATCAGGTACATCGCGGTGTGGCGTCCCAGGCTCGAGGCGCCCTCGGTCCCGAAGCGGCGCACCGGGCCGAGGCCGGCCACCCAAGCTTCGAGCGACCGGTGCCCGTCGCCGGAGACCCGGAAGCTCGCGGTCGCGACCACCCCGCCCCGGCAATCCAGCACCGACGCTGTGAGAGTCTTCTTGTGCGGGTCGACGCCCACGTCGTTGCCAACCGCGGAGATCGCCGGCGTCGGCGCCGACGCGTCGCCGGCACTCTTCCGCTTCGAGGCTCCCCGCTGCGGTCTCACCGGCTCGGTCGAGCGGCCTACCTTGACCTCACGTCCCATCCCCCGTCTCCTTCCTCGTCCAGTCGCTACCGTTGAAGCGGGCCCGCGGACATATCCCCGTTGAGTACCTCAACGCTCCTATCAAGTCACGAGGGCCCAGAGGCACAGGACCGGGGGCGACACTTCAGACAAAAGACACCCTTGCGGGGTCGGATCTGAGATGAGTCAACCCCCGGTCCGGCCTCAGACCGTAGGCCCGGTCGCCGTAGCCGTCTACGCCGAGCCCGGGTTGTCCACACGATCCACAGCCATGCAGCCCTTCCCCCCGCACCCCCCATCCCTGACTACCACTGCTGTCGTCCACTTCGTGGACAGGTCTAACACGGGGATCTGACCCGTAGGTGACTCTGACCCGTAGGTGACTCTGCTCGCTGGCTCGCACCCGGCAAGTCATACGACAACTGATTCGCTCCACGTAGTGCGCTACACTATGCCCGCTGGGCCGACCCCGGGCCGACGTGCTCGTCCCCGGGACGTGGACGACACATTCGACCGATCGTCGAGACGCGAGACGACATCGAGGATTGAGATGACACCGAGGCTGGCAACACCACTGACCAACCGGCTCTGGCCCCTCGAGGAGTCCCCTGAGCTGCGGTCGCCACGAGCCCGGGGCGCGGCCGGACCCCTCCCCCTGCCACCCCCGGGCTCGTGGGAGCTCCTCCCGAGCGACAGCGTGGTGCACGCCACCATCCGCCACGCCATCTTCTCCAAGGTGCGGATCCACTTCAGGCTCTCGGGTGGGACCGTCCACGTGGCACCCGACCCTGAGCGGTCGTGGGCGGACGCGTGCATCAGGTCTGCCAGCGCGGACAGCGGGGATGCCACCCGGGACCGGCGGATCACCGACCCGGACTTCCTCGACGCCGGCCGCTACCCGGAAATGACCTTCCGCAGCTCGGGCGTGTCGAACCCGGGTGGGGACGACTGGGAGGTGCAAGGGACGCTCACCGTCCGGGGCCGCAGCGCCCCGGTATCGCTGCTCACCCGCTACCACGGCACCCGCGAAGCTCCCGGGTCACCTCCGCTGGCTCGCTTCAGCGCGCGCACGGCCATCTCTCGGGACACCTACGGGCTGACCTGGAACCAGGCTCTCGACACCGGCGGGCTGGTCCTGGGCCAGACGGTCATGATCGAGCTCGACGTCCACGCACGGCTCCGCCCGGCGACCTAGGGTGACCGGAGCCGACCGGAGCCACCGAGCTCAGGGCCGCTCGCCCCGCAGGCGGTGTCGCCGAGCCGTCTCGTAGAGCTCCAGGTACCGAGCCGCGAGGACCGGCCAGGCGAAGTCGGCCAGACGCCGACGACCGCCTGCAGCAAGCGCCGCACCGAGCCCGGGATCGTCCAGGAGGCGGGAGATGGCGCCGGCCAGGGCACGGCGGTCGAAGGGATCGGCGACAAGGCCGTCGACGCCGTCCCTCACGAACTCCGGCGCACCCCCCCGGCTCGTGACGACCACGGGCCGGCCGGACCTCCAGGCTTCGAGCGCGACGATACCAAACGGCTCGACCCGGCTGGGCATGACCACCACCTCGGCGCCTGCCATCACTCCGGCCACCTCCGGGGGGCGGAGCACGCCAGTGAGCTGCACTCTCCCGGCGAGGCCCAGCTCCACCGCGTGGCGGGCGAGGTCGTCGCTCGCCCGGCCGCGGCCGCCGATCACCAGCCCGACACCGGGGTGCGCTTCGCCGACGTAGGCGAAGGCGTCGAGCAACAGGTCGAACCCCTTCTTCGGCACGACTCGCCCCACTGCGGCGAGGTAGCGACTGTAGGGCAGCCGCACGCCGACCGTGGCCGGCTCTCCCGGATCGGTGCCGTTGAAGACCACGACCGCGTCGGGGCGCACGACCCCGGTCAACCCTTGGGCATGGTCGAGGGTGAACTGGGAGCATCCGGTCACCACGTCGGCCCGCCGGAGCGCCGACCGGAGCGCCCACCGGAGCGACGTAGAACGTTGGTAGATGTCGCTGTCGTCCATGACCGTCTCACCCTGCAGGGTCACCACAAGGGGGACACTGAAGAGGCTCGCCGCGCCGAGTGCCCACGCTCCGTTGCCGCTGAAGCACTGCACGTGCAGCACGTCGGGACGGAACCGCCGGAGCGCACGACCGAGTTGCCGCACGGTCCCTGCCGCCTCGACGACCGTGTGGGGGACCTGGGCGGGACAGGACTGCGGTAGCGGGAAGGCCAGGCGGCTGACGGGGATGCCATCCACCACCTCGTGGCGCTCGAGGTCGGGCCCGCCGTGGGTCCAGACCTCCACCTCGTGCCCCATGGCGACCAACGCGGCTGCCAGCCTGGAGCTCAGTGTCTCGACGCCGCCGACCGCGGGGTGGTAGGCGCTGGGGACGAGTGCGATCCTCATCGAGTCGAGAGCTGTTGCAAGGCCACCTTCTGGACGCTCACCAGCCGTCCGCCAACCAGGCGTCGCCAGTACCTTCAGTATGCACGACCCTCGTTGCCGCGAAGAAACTTGCCTGCTGGAGTGGCCCTTGACACACCCAGACCCCGAGGTGCGGGCTGGTGAAGAAGTCCAGCGGGCAACTTCTCGTTGGGTCGCGATGCGGCGACCGACGGGCTGCAGGCTCGGAGCGCTGGCGCGCTATCTTCCGGTAGTGGACCCCGCGACGGCCAGGCGCTCCCTGGAGGTGGTCTGCTGCTCACTCGAACCGTGGGACGACGTGTGGCGGCGCAACCAGTTCCTGGCCGCCGGACTGCTCGGGCTCGACAGCGACTGTCGCCTGCTGTTCGTGGAGCCGGCGACCGACATCCCGTGGGCTCTGCTCCACCGCAGACCGATGCGAGCTGCGCGGTTGCGGCCGGTCGGCCTGTCCGGGCGGATGTGGGCTGTGACACCCCGCAAATGGGCGCCGCGCCGGGTTGCACCCGGGGTCGACCGCCGCCTCGGCGAGCAGGTCAGGCACGTCGCGGCGACGATGGGCTTCCGGCACCCCGTCCTGTGGGTCAACGACAGCTCCTACGCACTCCTGGCGCGCGCCACCCGATGGCCCACCGTGTACGACGTCACCGACGACTGGCTGCTGGCCGGCCTGGGGCCCCGCGAGATGCGGCGCCAGCAGAACAACGACGCCCTACTCCTCGACGTGGCCACAGAGGTGGTGGTGTGCTCGCCAGCGCTGCAGGTGAGCCGCGGGGCGAGCCGGCCGGTGCGGCTCATCCCCAACGCCGTCGACGTCGACCACTTCCGCCGGCCGCTGCCACGCCCCGCGGACCTCCCCGACTGCAAGACGGTCGTCTACGCCGGCACCCTGAGCGGAGGGCGACTCGACCTCGATCTCTGCGTGGAACTGGCGACCCGGCTGCCACGCGACTGCAAGGCCGTCTTCGTCGGCCCCAACGCCTGCTCTCCCGCGGAGACTCGGCGCCTGGCCGGCGCGGGCATCGTGCTGCTCGGAGCAAGACCCTACGAGACGCTACCCGGCTACCTCCAGCACGCCGAGGTGCTGATCGTGCCCCACGTGGTCAGCCCCTTCACCGAGAGCCTCGATCCCATCAAGGCGAGGGAGGTCCTCGCCGTTGGGCGCGCCGCGGTGACCACGGCAGTAGCAGGAATGCGCGACCTGGGGCCACCGGTGGTCGTCGCCACCCGGGAGGCCTTCACCGACGCAGTGCTCCAAGCCCTGGCCCGCCCTCGCCCCCTTCCCGGACCCGGCCCGCTGACCGGGCACGCCTGCAGCTGGACAGACGCCGCCGGTGCCTTCCTCGAGGTGGTCAGGTCTGTCGCCGCCCGCGACCTCCGGTCGCTGCCGTCGCGACCGTGACCTGCCGGCTGTCGTGGTGCTGCCCGCCGGGGGGACCGACCGCGTCGCTGCTGACGTCCGGAGCGCAGCGAGGCACCACCCACCGGGTCAGGTGCTCGATCATCTCCCGGCGCTGATCGGCGACCAGGGTCGAATGGTCCAGGCCCGGGAGCAGGTCCAGCTGGAAACGCCGATCGGTGGAGAGCCGTCCCAGTACGTGCCGCCCGCCGAGGGCGATCGGGCGCAGGTCCAACCGGCCGCAGATGACGATCAGCTCGGTTCCCGAACCGACGACCCGCTCGAGCACCTCGGCCGGCGGGTGGACGAGAGCGATCGCCGTCACCAGACGCCAGGCCGGCTCGGGGATCGCCGGGAACCGATGCGCGAGTGACGCCGGCCAGGTCCCCGTCTCGAGCGAGCGCTGCCAGCGCCCGACGTCCTGGCCCGCGCGGCGAGCGATGCCACGGACGGCGGGTCCGGCGAGAGTCACGACCCACCTGCGCGTCACCGTCCTCGCCCGCCGGGCCACACCTCCGGACGCCCCCCGGTCGAACCTCGTCGCGAAGGAGAATGCCGGGTTGATCACCGCCACACCCCTGGCGGGCTCCCTGAGCGCGGCTTCCAGGGAGTGGTAGGCGCCGGCGCAGAGCCCGACCATCACGACCTCGGACGCATCGGCGGGAGAGACCGAGCGCCGGGCGGTCGCCACGTCCTCGATGTAACCGGGCAGGTAGTGAGCGTGGGGCTCGGTGCCGGGACGCGCGTCGCTGTCCCCGTTGCCGGCGAGATCCCATCGCACGCTGCGCACTCCCCTCGCCGCCCAAGCCCGGGCCAGATCGACCCACAGGCGCGCCTGGCCGATGTGGGGGGTGTTGCCCTCGTTGACGAACAGGACGGTGGTGGAGGAGGAGCCGGCTCCTCCCAGGGGCTCGGTGACGATCCCGAACAGCCCGCGCCCTTCCTCTCCGAGCCGCGTGAACCGCTCTGTCGCCACAGGCTCCCCTCCGTCACCCCGGATGACCGCTTCTGTACGAGCGGGCAGCGACCGCAGCCGGATCGGCGGCGGCGACGCCAGCTTCGAGGACAGCCACTCCGACACCAGGTCGATCGTCGCCTCGGGAGGCGTCTGAAGGGGTGGGTCGAGGAGCTCGGACTGCCCAACCGCTCGCCCCCACTCGGCCCCCACCCCTGCGAAGTGTGCCTCGAGGTCTTCCGGGGTGGGTCGGTGCGGGTGGGTCAGCACGAGGTGGTGAGCCGCCAGACGGGGCGGGAGATCGGCGAGCCGCAAGCGGCTCAAGTCAGTTGCGGTGCCCGGGTCGAGCTGGAGACCCGAGAGCTCGAAACCGGGACGGCGGAGCGGCCCGGCGTCGAGGCCCACCCGGTGGAAGAGCCGCTGCTCACGCACGTATGCCCGACCCGAGAGGCAGGGATCCCAGAGGACGAGGGCTTCTACGTCTCCGCGCCGGGCGGCCTCGAACGCCGCCAGGAGGGCACCGACGCGCATGCCGACCAGGCACAGCGGCATCTCCCCGTGGCCACGGATCACCTCGGTTGCGTCCCCGACGCTGCGCAGCCAGGCGGTCACCCGCCCCGGGTCCGACGAGCTCCCCGCGGAGTCGCCGGTGCCGTCGTAGTCGAAGCGGACGACTGCGATCCCGTCGCCGGCCAGCCGGATGGCCAGTTGCCGGTAGGTGAAGTACGTGCAGACACCCTCGATGTCGAGGGGAGGACAGAGCACCGCAACCCCCCTGGCCGTCCCGCTCGGAGGCGAGTGGAGCCATCCGCACAACGGTCGATCCTCGGGTCCGAACCACAACGGCTCTCCGGTCACCTCGGCGGCCGGCTCGGTCATCGGCTCCGCCCGTCTCCCCACGACCGGTCTCCCTTCCGGCGCGACGGCAGGGCGAACCTCACCACCTCGACTTTCTACTCGCTGCGACACGGCCAGGGTAGCGGAGCACACCGCCGGCCCCTCCACCACACGGCGCCGGTGCAGCGCGAGGCGCCGCGAGACCGCGACGGGCTGGCGGGCCCCCTGGGGCTCGCCGGTGGTCTCGGGGCTCGGCGCCTACCCGAGCCGGCCGGCCCACCTGCGGCCGGGACGGCGACCGCAGGCCCCCGCTTGCGGCCGACGGTGGGGGCGCCGGCGGAGCTGAACGGCGCCCGGCGCTTGTCCGCCGAGAAGGCAGTCGCTAGCATCTCTGCCGATCAGGGGCCCGCGGTGTTCGGTCCGAGCGCAACTCATCCGTACGGGCGGTGCTTCTTCGAGCCGTTCACCTGCCAACCGGCGACCGCCAGGGAGGAACCGGGTCGCCTCGCGTCACTACCACCACATCGAGCCAGGGGAGACGACATGCCGGATCGAGGAGTGGGCAAGCGGGGCTTTGTCGCGGAGCACAACCTTCTCACCCCGCAGCAGCGGGAGGCGGGAGAGCGCTCGGTGGCCCTCCTCGAAGAGCGGGACCTGCGGACCGTGCGGATGGTGTGGGTGGACCAGCACGGCGCTCCCCGCTGCAAGTTCATGTCCGTCGCGGACTACGCGGCGTCGCTCCGGAGCGGCATCGACTTCTCGGGGGCGGTCCTCAATCTCGACACCACCAACCACGTGTTTGCCCTGGCGTTCGCCGAAGGCGGCGGTCTCGACATCCCCGAGCTCGCCGGCTTTCCCGACATGATCCTCGTCCCCGATCCCGACACGTTCCGTGTCCTGCCCTGGGCCGACCGCGCGGCGTGGGTGCTCACCGACGCCTACTTCGACACCGGGGCTCCCGTGCCCATCGACACCCGCCATCTCCTGCGCCGCCAGGTGCAGGCCGCTGCCGACCTCGGCTCGGACTATCTCTCCGGGTTGGAGGTCGAGTTCTACGTCGTGAGGCGGGACGCGCCTGGCCGCATCGAGCTCTCGGAGATCGGTTGGCCTCCGCCGCCGCCCAGGGTCAGCGGGTTCCAGCAGGGCTACCAGTACCTCTCTGAGGTGCGGCTGGCGGGCCTCAGCTCACTGGTGGACAGGATGAGGGACTGCCTGCTCGAGGTGGGCCTTCCGCTCCGGTCGATCGAAGACGAGTGGGGTCCCGGCCAGCTGGAGGTGACATTCGACCCACTGCCGGGGATGGAGTCCGCGGACGCCATGGTGCTGTTTCGAAGCGCGACCAAGCAGATCTGCGAGCAGCTGGGCCTGCACGCCACTTTCATGTGCCGGCCCAACCTGCCCAATTTCTTCTCCAGCGGCTGGCATCTCCACGAGTCCCTGACCGACCGGGGCACTGGTGGCAACCGCTTCGTCAGCTCAGATCCCGACCACGTCCTGTCGGAGACGGGCAGGCGCTTCGTCGCCGGCCTCTTGGAGCACGCCCGCTCGATGACGGTGTTCACGACCCCGACCATCAACGGCTACAAGCGCTTCAAGCCGTACTCGTTCGCTCCCGACCGGGCGACCTGGGCGGCCGACAACCGGGGGACGATGGTGCGGGTACAAGGCGGCCCCGGCGACGAGGGGACCCATGTGGAGAACCGGCTCGGCGAGCCAGCCGCCAATCCCTACCTGTACCTGGCGGCCAACATTGCCGCCGGCCTGGATGGGATCCGCCGCGAGCTGGTGCCACCGGAGCCGGCTGGCGCCGACCCGTACACCGCTGACGCTCCCAGGCTGCCCACCAGCCTGTGGGAGGCTGTCGACGCACTCGAGGCTGACCCGTACTTCGCCTCTTCGGATGGCTTCGGGCGCGGGTTCGTCGAGTACCTGGCGCTCATGAAGCACAGCGAGATCGGTCGCTTCCTGGGTGAAGTGACCGACTGGGAGATGCGCGAGTACTTCGAGTTCTACTGAGCTGAGACTTTCGGGCTGAAGCCCCTGGCGGGGCCAGGAGGGCCATCTTGGAGCTGGTAGACCACCACGTGCACGGGATCGTCCGGTCGGTGCTGGACCAGGACGCGTTCGAGCTGCTCATCAACGAGGGAGGCTGGGCGGCGCCGCCCGGGACGTCCCATTTCGAAACGCCACTCGGGCTTGCCGTCCGTCGCTGGTGCGCGCCGGTGCTCGACCTCGAGCCACTGGCGCCGGCGTCGGAGTACCTGGAACGGCGCGCCGAGCTCGGCGACCAAGCCAACCGGAGGCTCCTGCGTGCCGCCGGGTTGGCCGAGGCCTACGTCGACACCGGCCATCGCGGGGGGGAGGTGTGCACCCCTGCAGAGCTCGGGGAGCTGGCTGGCGTGCCGGCCCGGGAGGTAGTGAGGGTGGAGTCCGTACTCGAGGACGCGGCGACGGCCGCCTCCGCCGAGGGACGTTCCGCCGGCTTCGCCGGTCGCTTCGCCGCCCTCCTCGAGGAGCGGAGCGAGGTCGCGGTCGGGCTCAAGAGCATCGTCGCCTACCGGTACGGCTTCGATCTCGACCCGGCGCCGCCGGCGGCGTCCGAGGTGTCGGCGGCAGCGGCCAGGTGGCTCGCCGGCGGGGGCTCGGGTGGCCGGGCCGGCGGCCGGCTCCGAGCCGAGGACCCCGTGCTGCTGCGCCACGCCCTGTGGGTCGCGGCCGAGCTGGGAAGGGACCGGCACCTACCGTTGCAACTGCACGCCGGCTTCGGGGACTCCGATCTCGACCTGCACCGGGCCGACCCGGCGGTCTTCACGCCGTGGCTGCGCGCCTGGCGGGGGATGGACCTGCCTGTCGTCTTCCTGCACTGCTGGCCCTACCACCGGCAGGCGGCCTACCTGGCCGCCATCTGGCCTGCCGCGTACTTCGACCTCGGGGCTTCCCTCAACTACGTGGGGGCCCAGGCGCCCGCGGTGCTGTCCCAGGCGCTGGAGCTTGCCCCGTGCTCGAAGGTGCTCTACAGCTCGGATGCCTTCGGGCTGGCCGAGCTGGTCCATCTCGGCGCGCTGGGCTGGCGCCGGGCGCTCGACGCCCCTCTCGGGGGATGGGTAGAAGCCGGCGATGCCACTGCGGCGGATGCCGACCGGATCCGGGCGTTGGCCGGCTCGGCCAACGCCCGACGGATCTACCCGGCTGCTCCGCCGAGCTGATCGCGACGGGTCAGCTGCCGGGCCGATGGCGACCGGTCAACCACCGGCCTGGCGCCGGCGAAAGTCCTCGGCAATGTCCTCCATGGTCGACCACACGACTCCTTCGTGCTCGTTGACGTAACGGATCAGCCGTTCGAGCATGAGCAGGACCTGGGGTCGGCCGCTCACGTCCGGGTGGAGGGTGAGAGGGAACACCGCGTAATCCATCTCCGTGTACACCCAGTCGAACTGATCGCGCCACAGTTCCTCCACTTGGCGCGGACTGACGAAACCGTGGCTATTTGGTGACTGCTTGATGAACATCATCGGCGGGAGGTCGTCTAGATACCAGTTGGCGGCGATCTCCACGAGGTCCACCTCATGACCCCGATCGAGGGGCCGCATCCACTCAGCGGCGGAGCGCCGGTAGTCCACCTTCGTCCACCGATCCCCGACCCGCGCGAAGAAGGGCAGGAAGTCGTGGTAGGCCTGGCTGTTGTCGTAGCGGAACCCGTGCTCGACCAGTAGCTCCGCCGTCGACTCGGACATTTCCCACCAGGGGGCGACGTACCCACGGGGGCGCCGGCCGCTGACCTGCTCGATGAGCTCGATGCAGCGCTCCAGGACCGCGCGCTCCTGGTCCTTGCTCATCGCCACCGGGTTTTCGTGCGAGTAGCCGTGGGCCCCGATCTCGTGGCCGCGAGAGGCGACCTCGGCGACCTGTCGGGGAAAGGTCTCGATGGAGTGGCCGGGGACGAACCAGGTGGCGGGGAGCTCGAAGCGCGCCAAGAGGGCCAGCAGCCGCGGAACGCCGACCTCTCCCGCGAAGACGCCCCGCTGGATGTCCGACGGGGAGTCCTCGCCACCATAAGACCCGAGCCAGCCGGCCACGGCGTCGACGTGGACGCCGATGGCGCACCTGATCTCCTTTGTGGTCAACCGACCGACGCTCCTTCCGGGCCGGTCCAGCGAATCCCACTCCAGTAGCCGAGGTAGTAGAAGCCGAGAGCCACCGCCGCGACGATGGGCGAGTCGTAGGGGAAGGCGAGCACGTTGTCGCCCCCGAAGGCCGACCCTCCAAGGAAGGACAGCACCAAGATCACCGCCAGGTACAGCGGCATCCATGCCCCGCAGATCACGTCTTGCCTGGTGATCCGACGCTTCCGCCGATAGAAGAGGAGCAACAAGATGCCGACCGCCACCGAGGGAATCAGGACCCGCACGGCCTTCCAGCCCGACCAATAGACCATCAAGGTGGCGACGGCGAACGACAACGGCGCCAGCACCCTCAGGAACGGCATCCGGTAGGGGCGCCGCTCCTCCGGATGGCGGTGGCGGAAGATGGCGCACGCGAGCGGCCCCGGGGCGTACGACAGGACCAAGGCGCTGGCGACGAGCGGGAACAGGCTCGAGAAAGCCGGCAGGAGGACGAGGTAGATGGCGACCACCACGAGAACCAAGAGGAGCGAGACCACCGGGATGCCCTGCACGCTCAGGTCGGCGAACACGCTGGGGAGGTACCCGTCGAAGCGGGCCATGGCGTGGCCTACCCTGGCCGCGCCGCCGGAGTAGATGTACCCGTCCTTGAACGAGGCAACCAGGGTCGTCAAGATCGCGATGATCCCTATGGCCGCCAGCCCCGTCCCGTGGGAGACGGTGTACAGCGGGAACTCCAAGCTGCTCAGGGAGCCCCAGGCGCCCGATCCGAGCTTCATGCCGCTCCATCTGATGGCACCGACGTAAGCGAAGCTCTCCAGCATGAACAGCACCAGCACGACGACCATCGTCAGGAAGATCGCCCGCGGGACGGTCCGGCCCGGCTCCCTGACCTCCTCGGCGTAGTCGATCGGCTGGCGGAACCCGCCGTAGCCGTACACCGTTGCCGTCACCGCCAGTAGCAGCCCGCTCGCTCCGGACGGGAACAGTCCGTGGAAGCTCGTGAAGTTCGACGCCCGGAAGTGGGTCACCAGGGCGAGGACGATGACCAGGATGCCGACTATCGTCGCGATGGTGAGCACGTTGTTGATCTGGCCCATGTACCTGATCCGAAGGCTGTTCAGATAGATCATCGCCAAGAGCACGACGAAGGCCACCACGATGCCGAGCGCGGTCAAGGTATTGGTCTTGGTCGTGTAGAGCGACGAGAACCAGTAGCTCAGGTACTCGACGAAGGCCACGATGATGGACGGCACCGCCAGGGAGTAGCCGAGGAATGCGCCCCAGCCGTTCAGGACCCCGACCACTGGACCGCTCGCCCGGGCCGGGTAATAAACCACGCCCCCCGCGCGGGGCCACATCGTGCCCAGCTCGATGTAGGACATGGCCAGGATCAGGATCATCAGGAAGGCGATGAACCAGGAGAAGATGCCGGCGGGGCCTGCCAGGCCGAGGACCGACACGGGCGTGAAGCCGACGGCGGGTCCGAGGATGGCACCGATCGACAAGAAGACCACCGACCACAGTCCGAGGTCCTTCTTGTAGCCTCTCGCCTCAGCACCTGCACTTGCAGGTTCCGGCGCTCCTGGGAGGTCGGCTCCAGTGGGCTTCATGGTTTCCCCTTCTGCTCCTGCGTGCGCCAGCCGGCTGATCGGTGGCGTGGAGGCCGGGCGGACCGGGCGCCTACAGCCGCCACGCAGGCACTGACGAGCGCGGCGCCGGGCCACGGGCACCTTGACTGCGGTGTGCGATGAGCGGCATGATGCCCCCGGCGGCGATCCGACTGCGAGGTAGCTCTAGTGGTTCGCCACGTCGCCTGACAAGACGTTTGGCGCCAAGACCTCCCCTTTGCCGCCGGGCGGAGGGCGCACGCCGCTCGGCGCATCACCGGTGCCGTCGCCCGCCCGGCACCTCGGGCCAGGCTCTATCCCCTCGACGTGCGGCTGCTCCCGGTCGGGTCCTGGAAGTCGGGACTACCGCAACCCGGACCCCCGGGCCGGGGGACGAAGCTCAGGCCGGCCGGGCTCGGGGGTGAGCACCTCGGCGCCGGCCTCGGTGACGAGCAGGGTGTGCTCGAACTGGGCGCTGCGCCGCCCGTCGGCGGTCACCGCGGTCCAGCCGTTGTCCCACATCTTCTCCCGCCACGACCCGAGGGTGATCATCGGCTCGACGGTGAAGATCATCCCCGGCTCCATCACGGTGGCCGCCTCCGGGGTGTAGTAGTGGGGAATGCTCGGCCGGGTGTGGAACGTCTCGCCGATCCCGTGCCCGATGAACGCCCGCACCACCCCGTAGCCGTGGGCCCGGGCGTGGCCCTCGATGGCCGCTCCGATGTCGGAGACCGGGCGGCCGGGCGCCACCGCAGCGATCCCCCGGTCCCGGCACTCCCGGGTCACCTCCACCAACCGGCAGCTCTCCTCGTCGACCTCTCCCACGAGGAACATGGCGCTGCAGTCGCCGTGCACCCCGTCCAAGTAGGCGGTGACGTCGATGTTGACGATGTCGCCATCGGCCAGCGGCCGGTCGTCAGGGATGCCGTGGCAGATCACCTCGTTGACCGAGGTACAGATGGACTTGGGGTAGCCGTGGTAGTTGAGGGTGCTCGGATAGGCGCCCCGCTCCAGGTAGGCGGCGTGGGCGACGGCGTCGAGCTCGTCGGTAGTCACGCCCGGGGCGACCGCCGCCCCGGTGAGCGCGAGCACCTCGGCGGCAACGAGGCCCGCCCGGCGCACCCGGCAGACCACCTCGGGCGACTTGACCATCGGCTCGTCCCGGGCGGCTGGCTCGCCGGTAGAGGCATAGTCGGGGCGGGCGATGTCGGGGGGCACCGGGCGGGGCGGGCCGACCCGGCCGGGCAGGACCCGGCCGAGGAGGCCTCGGTGGCAGCGCTTGTACTTCCGGCCGCTGCCGCACCAGCAAGGGTCGTTGGCCTTGATCCGGGCGGCGACGTCGGTCACGGTTGCACCAGCTCGATCAGGGTGCCGAAACCGGTCGAGGGGTGGAGAAAGGCCACGGTGGTGCCTCGTGAGCCGGGTCGGGGGATCGCGTCGATCGCCCGGGCCCCGGCGGCCACCGCGGCTGCGAGCGCGGCAACGCAGTCGTCGACCCGGTAGCCGACGTGGTGGAGACCCTCCCCCCGGGACTCGAGGAAGCGGGCCACCGGGGAGTCATCCCGGGTGGGGGTGAGCAGCTGCACGTAGGAATCGGCGACGGAGAGGAGGGCTTCTTCCACCCCGTCGCGCTCGACCACCTCCCGGTGGGCGACCTCCGCCCCCAGCGCCTCCCCGTACCAGGCGACGGCCGCCTCCAGGTCGCGCACGGCGACGGCGACGTGGTCCAGCTCGCGTAGCGGCACGGGGCCAAGCTAGCGCCGGTCCGTAGACTCGACGCGCACAGGTCTTCGTCTGCAGGAGGTTCCCATGCCCGGATCGGTCGTCGTCGCGGGCGCCCGCACCCCGATCGGCAAGCTCTCGGGCGCCCTGGCCGGCTTCAGTGCCGCCCAGCTCGGCGGCGTGGCCATCGCCGCGGCCCTGGAGCGCGCCGGGATC
>JAJZWW010000040.1 GCA_021846485.1 Actinomycetes bacterium | reverse complement strand
GCGGCGATGCACGCCTTGCAGCCGATGCAGATCGACTTGTCGAAGTCGACGATCCCGTCCGGGCGGCGGTACATCGCCTCGGTCGGGCAGGCCGCCACGCAGGGGGCGTCGGAGCACTGGTTGCAGCGGGTGACCTGGAAGTTGCGCCTCACGTGGGGAAAAGTTCCCACCTCCACCGACTTCACGTAGGTGCGGGTCACCCCGAGCGGCACGGAGTTCTCGGCCTTGCAGGCGGTGGTGCAGGCGTGGCAGCCGATGCAGCGCGTCTGGTCGAGCACCTTGATCCAGCGGGGTGGCGCGGCTTGCTCGGACAGGTCCCCGACGATGGCCATCGACCTGACGCTAAGGGCGGCAGGTTGTCCCGGCTAGCCCCCGGCGCCCTGGGAGCCCCCAAGGCCGTCTTGGGGCCTCGGGGCCGCGCCCGGGTTGCTGGGCCCGCCCCCCGGGTCGCTGGCCGCGCCCGGGTTGCTGGGCCCGCCCCCCGGGTCGCTGGGCCCGTCAGAGTCGCTGGGCTCGGGGCGGGCCGCGGCGAGCAGCCGGCGGCCGAGTGGCCCGGGCCCGGTGCGGGTGCTCCACACCGCCCGGATCGTCCGGTGGAGCTCCACCCCCTCGACCTCCACCCGGCTCAGCTCGCCGGTGGCGACGTCGGCGGCCGCGGCCAGGCTGCTCAGCACCGCCGGCCCCTCCGCCCGCCGGGCGGCGGCCAGGATCGCCTCCGACGACCCGAGCTCGAGGCGGGATCGGACCCCGCCCCAGGGCCGGAGGGCCTCCTCGAGCACCTCCCGGGTGCCCGAGCCGCGCTCGCGCACCACCAGGTCGGCCCGGGCGAGGTCGGGCCCGGTGAGCGGCCGCCGGCGGCGGGTCCAGGGGTGCTCAGGGCTCACCACGACCACCAGGGTGTCGGTGGTGATCGCCTCGGACTCCATGCCCGGCACCGGGCGGTCCGGCCCCTCCACGAAGCCGAGGTCGACCCGGCCCTCGCCGACCGCGGCCAGCACCTGGCTCGAGTTCTCCACTTCGAGGGTGAGCGCCACCTCCGGCAGGTGGGAGCGCAGCGCCTCGATCCACGCCGGCACCAGGTGCTCGGCCACGGTGAAGGATGCCGCCACCCGCAGGCGGGCCGAGGACTCGGACCTGAGCCGGTCGGCGGTCGCCGACAGGCGGGCGATGGCCTCGAGCACGCCCCGGGCGGCGGCGACCACCTCGGCTCCGTCGGAGGTGAGCCGGGTGCCCGAGGGGTCCCGCTGCAGCAGCTGCAGCCCGAGGGCCCGCTCCAGGCCGGTCATCCGCATGCTCACCGCCGGCTGCGACAGCCCGAAGCGGCTGGCCGCCTGGCCGAGGCTGCCGGTCTCGGCCACCGCTACCAGCAGCTCCAGTTGGCGGAGCTCCACGGTGACGCCCGGTCTCATCCTCCGGGCCCGGCGGGCGGGCTGCCGGCGCCGGCGGACTCGAGCAGCTCCCGCAGGGGTCCGGCCAGCGACGGGGTGGTGGCGAGCACGAGGCCGTCGCCGAGGGTCTGGACCACCCCGCCGGCCTCGCGGCAGACGACCGCCCCGGCGGCCATGTCCCAGGCGTTGAGGCCCAGCTCGTAGAAGGCGTCGTAACGCCCGGCCGCGACCCAGCACAAGTCGAGCGCGGCGGAGCCGACCCGGCGGATGTCGCGCACCGCGGGGAGGACGGACGAGAGGACCTCGGCCTGGCGCATCCGCCGCTGGCGGTCGTAGCCGAAGCCGGTGCCGACCAGGGCGGTGGCGAGCGTCGAGCGTCCCTCGGCTACCCTGCGCGGCGAGCCGTTGCAGCGCGCGCCCCGACCCTCGACCGCCGCCCAGGTCTCGCCCCGCGACGGGTCGACGACGACCCCCACGACCGGCCGACCGTCACGCTCGGCGGCGACCGACACCGACCAGGCGGGGATGCCGAACAGGTAGTTGGTGGTCCCGTCGATCGGGTCGACGACCCACCGCACGCCGGTGGTCCCCGACCGCTGCGCCCCCTCCTCGCCGAGGACCGCGTCGTCGGGGCGGCGCCGGGCGAGGACCGCGGCGATCAGCCGTTCCGCCCCCCGGTCGACCTCCGAGACCATGTCGGTGGCGCTGGACTTGGTGGCGACCTCGCTGCGCTCGTGCCCCTGGCGGTCGGCGGCGAAGCCCGCGGCGGCCGTGGCCGCCTCGAGTGCGCTGGACGCCAGCTGCTCGAGGAGGGGGTCCTCGCCCGGGGGGGCAGGTCCGAACGCCTCGGCGGTGGGCAGCGCAGGGGAGGGGTGCACGACCCCGTTGTAGTCGAGCTACCGGGAGCTCGTCGTCTGTCAGGTGACGAGGCGGGATCGGAGCCCGGCCTTGGCCACCTTGCCCGCCGGGGTGAGCGGCAGGTCGGCCACGACGGTCACCTGGCGGGGGACCTTGTAGCCGGCGAGTCGTTCGCGGCACGGCGGGGCTCGTCGTCGCCGGCACGGTCCGATTCTCCTCGTCCCGCGGGGGGTTGCAACCGCAGCCCGCCGGGTGCCGGTCGGTACGCTGTGGCGTGGCCGAGCTGGTCCGGGACGTCCCGGCGCGGGTGCTGGCGATCTACGCCCACCCCGACGACCCCGACGTGTCCGCCGGCGGGTCGCTCGCCGCGTGGGCGGCCGCGGGCAGCGAGGTCCACGTGTGCATCGCAGCCGACGGGGGGAAGGGCTCGAGCGACGCGTCGGTCGACCCGGCGGGGCTGGTCCGCCGCCGGCGCGGGGAGGTCGCCGAAGCCGGCCGGGTGCTCGGGGTGGCCGCCCACCACTGGCTGGGGGGGCGGGACGGGGAGATCGACGACACCCCCGAGCTGCGCGAGGCGCTGGTCGGCTTGGTCCGCCGGCTGCGGCCCGACGCGGTGGTCGGGGCCGACCCGACGGCGGTGTTCTTCGGGCAGTCCTACGTCAACCACCGCGACCACCGCAGCCTCGGGTGGGCGACCATCGACGCGGTCAGCCCGGCGGCGGGCAGCCCCCACTACTTCCCGGGGGCGGGCCCGGCCCACCGGGTGGCGACGCTCTACCTCTCGGGGACCCTGGAGCCCGACGTGTGGGTCGACATCGCTTCGTCGGTGGAGGCCAAGGCGGCTGCGGTGGCCTGCCACGAGAGCCAGGTGGGCGAGCCGGGGGAGTGGCTGCGCTCGGTGGTGCGCCAGCGGGCCGAGGAAGCCGGGCGGGCTGCGGGGGTGCGCTACGCGGAGGGGTTCCGCCGGGTGCGCCTGCCATGATCGGGGGGAAAGGCCCCCCGGATCTCCCCGGACGCGCCGGCGGGGGCTCCCGGGTGATCCTGCACGTCGACATGGACGCCTTCTACGCGTCGGTCGAGGTAGCCGACGACCCGGGGCTCGCGGGGGTGGCCCTCGTCGTCGGCGGGGACGGTCCCCGGGGGGTGGTGGCGTCCTGCAGCTACGAGGCCCGCCGCTACGGGGTGCGCTCGGCGATGCCCGCCGCGGAGGCCCGGCGCCTGTGCCCGCAGGCGGTGTTCCGCCCCGGTCGCCACGAGCGCTACGAGGAGGTGAGCCGGCAGATCCACGAGGTGTTCGGTCGCTACACCCCGCTGGTGGAGGGGATCGCGCTCGACGAGGCGTTCTTGGACCTCACCGGCGGGCTGAGGCGCTTCGGCTCGGGCGAGGCCGCCGCGCGGCGCCTCCGGGACGAGGTGGACGGCGAGACCGGGCTGGCCTGCTCGGTCGGGGTGGCGTGCTCGAAGTTCCTCGCCAAGCTCGCCTCGGAGGCGGCCAAGCCGCGCGCCGGGCCCGACGGGGTACGCGCCGGCGCCGGGGTGGTGGTGGTCCCCGAGGGTGGGGAGCTCGACTTCCTCCGCCCGCTGCCCGTCGAGGCCCTGTGGGGTGTGGGGCCGGCCACCGCGGCGCGCCTGCGGGGTGTCGGGATCACCACTGTCGGCGCCCTCGGGGACACCCCGAGGGCGGTGGTGGAGAGGATCGCCGGCCGGGTCAACGGACGCCACCTCCACGACCTGGCGCACGCGCTCGACCCCCGTCCGGTGGTGCCGGACCGGGCGACCAAGTCGATCGGGCACGAGGAGACCTACGTCTGCGACCGCTACGACCGGGAGGGTCTCCACGCGGAGATCGTCAGGATGGCCGACGCGGTCGCCGGGCGGCTGAGGAGGGCCGGCCTCGAGGCTCGCACCGTGTCGCTCAAGCTCCGCTGGGGGGACTTCACCACGATCACCCGGTCCCGAACCCTGCCCCGCCCGGCGCGCGACGGCCCCCGGGTGGCCGCGGTGGCTGCCGGGCTGTTCGAGGGGATCGAGCTGAGCCGCGGGGTGCGCCTCCTCGGGGTGAGCGTCTCGTCGCTCGAGGCGGCCGGCGCCGCCGAGCAGCTCGAGCTGTGGTCCGGCGAGGGCGAGGAGCCTCGCCGGGAGGCGGCCGCCGGGGCGGTGGACGCAGTCCGGGCCCGTTTCGGCGACCAGGCGGTCGGGCCCGGCTCGGCGGTGCGCGACGGCCGCCTGCGGGTGGGTCGGCCGAGCGACAACCGCTGGGCGCCGGTCGACGGCGGACGTCCTCCTGCGTTGCCCCCGCCAGGGGAGGGTGCGAGAATCTGAGCCAACCGACCCGCGAGGCGGAGGTGCCGACGTGCCGCTGTCGGAAGACGAGAACCGCATCCTCAACCAGATGGAGCAGAGGCTGTACGCCGAAGATCCGGCGTCGGCGCAGCGGATCGCCTCGACCACCCTCCCCCGCTACCTGTCGCGCAACTGCCGCCGCGCGGCTCTCGGGTTCCTCGCCGGCTTCGTGATCGTGGTGGTGGCCTTCGCTACCGTGTGGTTCGTCGGCCTGATCGGGTTCGTGGTCATGGTCGCCGCCGCCGTCGCCCTCGTGCACAACCTGCGGTTGATGGGCCGCCACGGATGGCGCCAGCTGACCGAGGGCCTGCAGGGGCGTTCGCTGGGCGACGTGGTCGGCGACACCGGCCGCCAGCTGCGCCGGCGCCTCGGCCGCGACGACGACAGCGACTGACCTCGAGGCAACAGCGACTGACCTCGAGGCGTCCCCGGGGTGGCGGTCGGCCCGGCCCTGCCCGGCTCAGCGCCACGCGGGGCCTACCGGCGCGGGGTCTACCGGCTCAGCGGCGCCCTGCGCCCACCGGCTCGGGATCGGGGAGCGCGACCAGGCTGGGCGCGTCGGGAGGCGGCGGCACCTCGGCGCTGTCCCGGTCGAGCGGGGCGGGCCGCCAGGCGCGGGTGATGTCGAGGGCCAGGCGCACCCGGTCCCGGTTGCGCCGCCGGCGTGCCACTCGCCGGTGCACCTCGGCTGCCGTGCCGGCCAGGTCGGGGGCCGCGCCGCCGACGGCGGAGGGCTCCGCCCAGGCGACCGAGTCGATGGCCGCGGCGGCCGCGGCGAGCTCCCGGGCGAGCCGGCCGGTCGGGTCGAGGGCCCACCCGGCCCGGGTGGCGAAGCGCGGCGTCGACTCCCACGGCTTTCGGCGCACCCCGGCCGACGCGAGCGTCTCGACGATGTCCTGCCACTGCAGCCAGGCGGCGTCCGCGCTCCCCGGCCCGGCGATCCGGATGCGCCGCCGCCGCCGGCGCCGCCTGAGGGAGCCGGCGGCGGCGTTGGCGGTCACCAGCGCCGCGCCGAGCGCCAGGAGGGCCAGCGCCGCCCGGCCGGCCCACGCGAGGTTGCTGGTCGCCGCCAGCGCCCCGGGAGCGGGGTGGGCGGTGCGCTTCGCCGCTGCGCCGGCGTTGCCTCCCCTCGCCTGTTCCGGGCCGCCGGGCCTGCCGATCTGGTGGAAGCGGGTGGGGTTGTCCGCCGAACGGGACGGGGAGGACGGGGTGGTCCCCGAGGAGCCGGCGGCGGTGGTCGGGGAGGTCTGCTGGCGGGAAGCGGCCCCAGGTCCCCCCGCAGTGCGCGCTCGCGGCCGGCTCACCGCGGCGGTGTTGCCGGTGATCGCGGTGGCGCCCGGTATGGCGAAGCCGGAGCCGGGGGCGCCTTTCGTCGGCTCGAAGGGAACCCAGCCGTACCGGGGGAACCACACCTCCGGCCAGGTGTGCACGTCGGCGTCGGTGACCTGGTAGCGGTCGGGTCCGATCCGCCGCCCGGTGGTGAACCCGACGGCCATGCGGGTCGGCAGGCCGAGCGAGCGGGCCATGACCGCGTAGGACCCGGCGTACTGCTGGCAGTACCCGGTGCGGGTGTCGAACAGGAACGTCTCGATCGCGTCGATCCCCGAGCCGTCCACCGGCGGGTGGAGGCTGTAGGTGAACTGCCGGCCGTAGAAGAAGTCCTGCAGCGCCAGCGCTTTGGCGTACTCGGTGTGGGCGTGGGCGCTATCGACTATGCCCCGGGCGAGCGCCCGGACCCGGGCGGGCACCGCCGCCGGCAGGCTGGTCTGGCCGGGAGGCTCCTGGCCGGGCCGGAGCGCGGGGGCGGCCTCGAGTTTCGTCGCGTCGAGGGTGGCCACGGTCTCCAGCGCGTGGACGGTGTAGTTGGCGCCGTCGGCGGTGGGGTGCTTGGACAGCAGGCTGCCGGTGGCCGCGCTGTACTGGACGTCGGAGGCGCCCTTCACTGCTATCGGGTCGAACGCCGACGGCAGCCACGGCGAGTCGAGGGCCTGGATGTGGAACTTCTCGACCACCTCCCGGGTGCCCTTGGGGGCGCGGCGCTTGCCGGTGCCGGTCGGCAGCCGAGCAGAGAAGCTCCGGTAGGGGGCCCGGCCCGCCTGCCAGGTGCTGCCCGAGTAGACGTCGAGGGTGGTGAGCTGCCAGTAGGCGGGGGCGGTGCTGGTCACGCTGAACACGTCGGCCTTGGCGTTGTGGGGCTCGAGCCGGGTGGAGATCGACACCATCGGGCTGACGATGATCCGGGTGCTGCCGCCCCCGCCGAGGGTCTTCCAGCCGATCGGCCCGTTGCCGTCGGGGCCCGGGAGCCCGGACACGACCGCGGCGGTGACTGCGGCCAGCACGAGTATGCGGAACCCGGCCCTGCCGGGTCGCTGCGTCGGGGGGGCCTCGACCCCGCCGATCCACAAGGAGCGCTCGGCGTTCGCCGCGGCCTGCTCGACGAGCAGGTGGACGCCGAGGGCGAGGACCAGGACGACCATCGAGACCACCCGGCCGGCCGGCCCTCCGAGCACGCAGGCGGCGAGGAACACCGCCAGGGCCGGTGCCGGCGCCCACGCCCGCGCGCGCCGGCTCCCGCTGGCCTGCAACCCGGCCATCGCCACCCCGGCGGCACCGACGCCGATGGCAGTGGCGAGCAGGAACGCCCGGGTCGGCTCCACCGGCGGGACCGACGCCTCGAACTGGCTCCCGAAGCCGGCGAGCACCCGGCCGGCGGCCCGCCAGGTTTGCACCAGGGGCAGCCCGGCGGTGGTGGTGCCGGGCAGCACCGTCCAGGTGACCACCGCCACCACCGCGACCGAGGCGATCGAGAGCGCCGCCGGCCGGGAGCGCACCAGGCGGCGGGCGACCCCCCCGACCAGCAGGGCGCTGAGCAGCGGGGCGACCGCCGACCCCTGCCAGCCGTCACCCCGGTAGACCCGGCCGAAGGCGAGGGCGGAGACGACCCCGACCATCGCGAGGCTCACCTCGGGCAGCCATCCGGGCCACGAGCGGGGAGGAGCCGGCGGGGGCCCGGGGCGCGGTGGGCGCGGGGAGGTGGCGTTGGTCGGGGCCGGGTGGCCGCCGGGGGTGCGGGACGTCACCGTGGTGGTCATCGCGGGGCGGCCTCGTTCCATGCGGAGGCGAAGTCCCTTCCGGCGCCGACCCGCACCACCCGGGCTCCGGGCGGCAGTGCGGGACCGGCCTCTCGGGTGGGTCGGCCGGAGGTCGGGGTGCCAGAGCTGGTGTGGCCAGAGCTTGCGTGGCCAGAGCTTGCGTGGCTGGAGCTTGCGTGGCCGGAGCTTGCGTGGCCGGAGGTCGGGTGGCCGGAGGTCGGGTGGCCGGCGTCGCGGGGGGTCGCCTCGACCAACACCACCGTGAGCGGCGCCCGCCGGCGCCGGCCGACCATCCCCCGGAAGTCGTCGGCCACCGCCCGGTCGCTGGTGCACACGATCGTGTGGTCGCTCGCCGCGAGCAATGCCGGGGAGATGACCCCGCTCCCGCCGGCGGGACCGGGTGGCGCCGGCTCTCCCGGCCCGAGCAGCGCGCCGCCCCGGTGGGGCGTGGCGAGGGCCAGCTGGTCGAGGACCCTGGCGCGCTGGCGGGCTCCCCGGCCGAGGCCGGAGTCGGTGCCGTCGGTGCCTACCAGGCGCACCTGCAGCCCGCGGGTGAGGGCGTCGTCGGCCACGCTGGCCACCGCCTCGAGGGCCGCCTCGAGCGCCGGCGGGGTCCACAGCCGGCGGCGCAGGTCCACCACGACGAGCACCCGGCCGAGACGCTCGACGCGGTCCTCCCGGACCAACAGGGTGCCGGTGCGTGCCGAGCTCGGCCAGTGGACCCGCCGGAGGTCGTCGCCGTCCACGTACTCGCGCAGGTCGGCGAACTCCTGGTCGCTGTCCTGGCTGGTCGAGGCGAGCCCTTCCTGGCGTGAGGCGCGGGCCACCACCGGGCTGCGCAGCGAGCGCACCCGGGGGTGGACGACCAGGCGGCCGGCCTGCCCTGCGGCGCGCCGTACCCGGGCGAGGCCGAAGGGGTCGCGGGCCTCGGCTACCAGCGGGCCGATCTCGAAGCTCCCCCGCCGCAGCTCGGGCAGCTCGTAGCGCCAGGTGCGGGTGCCGCCCGGGCCCAGCGGGGCGAGGAGCAGCCGAGGTCCTGACCCGTCGAAGGGGTCGTGGACCGCCAGCACGGGGGTCGGGCGGGACCCGCCGTTGTGCAGGCGCAGCTCCACCGCGTTGCGCCTCCCGGGAGCCGGTTGGGGAGGCTGCAGGCTGCGGCGCGCCTCCAGGCGGTAGTCCTGGGCTCCCGCCCACACCCATGCGGCGAGCACCGCGACCAGCGCCGCGGCGCCCAGTCCGTCGAGCTCGGCGACCCCCAACAGGCGGCCGGTGACCAGCGCCGCCAGCCCCAGGGCCACCAGGGTCCAGCCGCGGGTGGTGGGCGCCGCACGCTGGCCGGGTCGGGTCCGGCGCTCCCGGGGCGGGACCCCGGTCACGTTCGGGCGGCGGGGACCGGTACGGACCGCATCACCTCGTCGACCACCTCGTCGGCGGTGGTGGCATCGAGCTCGGCCTGCGCTCCGAGCACCAGCCGGTGACCGAGGACCGGGTGAGCCGCCGCCCGGATGTCGTCGGGCACGACGTAGTCGCGGCCGCTGGCGGCGGCCATGGCCTTGGCCACCGTCTGCAGCGCGATCGTCGCCCGCGGGGACATGCCGAGCTCCACCGAGGGGTGCCGGCGGGTGGCGGCCGCCAGGTCGACCACGTAGCCGCGAAGCGGGGGCGCCACGTAGACCGCCTCGACCAGGCTGCTGAGCATCTCCAGGTCGGCGGCGTCGGCCACCGCCTCGAGCTGCTCGGCCACCAGGTCGCCGTGGGTCTCGAGCATGGTGATCTCCGAGGCCCGGTCGGGGTAGCCGAGGGTGAGTCGTACGAGGAAGCGGTCCACCTGGCTCTCGGGGAGGGGGTAGGTGCCCTCGTGCTCGACGGGGTTCTGGGTGGCGATCACGAGGAACGGCGCCGGCAGCCGGTGGGTCCGGCCGTCGACGGTCACCTGGCGCTCCTCCATGGCCTCCAGGAGGGCGCTCTGGGTCTTGGGCGAGGCGCGGTTGATCTCGTCGCCGAGGAGTATGTGGGTGAACACCGCTCCCGGTCGGAACCGGAACGTCGAGCTCTCCCGGTCGAGCACCGACGAGCCGGTCACGTCGGAGGGGAGCAGGTCGGGGGTGAACTGGATCCGCTGCCAGTCGAGCCGCACCGAACGGGCGAGCGCCTTGGCCAGGCTGGTCTTGCCCACGCCGGGGACGTCCTCGACGAGCAGGTGACCTCTGGCGACCAGGCAGATGAGGGCGAGGCGGACCGCGTCGCGCTTTCCGTGCAGCACCCGCCCGACGTTGTCCGCGATGGCGTCGAAGACGACAGGGAACTGCTCGACGCCGGCATCGGCCACGTCTCGGGTCGCCACGCATCTCCTCCTGTCGACCAGCGCCCACGAGCGTACTCGCCGGTCCCGGTCGGGGCCCGAGCGGCAACTACTTGGAGGGCCGAAGGCCGAGAACTGTGTGCTGACACGGCCGAAGTTGGTGGCGCCGTCCAAGTAGTTGCCGGAAGGGTCCTCACGACGACGGCCGGGGTCGCCTGGCGTTAGCGTCTCGGGTCGTGCAGCCCCGCCCCCAGACCCTGGCGGTCGACGTCGGCGCCACCAAGCTCGCCATCGCGGTGGTCGACGGCCGCGGCGCGCTCGTCTGGCGCTCCAGGACCCCGACGCCGACGGGGGAGGACCCCGAGGTGGTGTGGGCGGCGCTCGCCGGGCTCCTCGCGGCGGCCCCGGGGGGAGCCGAGCTGTGCGGCATCGGCACCGGCGGCCCGATGGACTCGGTGGCCGAGACGGTCTCCCCGCTCAACATCCCCGCCTGGCGGGGGTTCCCGCTCCGGGCCCGGGTGGCCGAGGCGACCGGCCTGCCGACCTGGGTGGACAACGACGCCAAGGCCCTGGTGCTCGGCGAGGGGATCTTCGGCGCGGCGGCCGGGCGCAGGGACTTCTTGTCGATGGTCGTGTCCAGCGGGGTGGGCGGTGGGATCGTCCTCGACGGGCGCCTCCTCGACGGGGCGGGTGGCAACGCCGGCCACATCGGGCACCTGATCGTCGAGCCAGGCGGAAGGCAGTGTGCCTGCGGCGCCCGGGGCTGCCTGGAGGCAGAGGCGAGTGGGATGTCCATCGCGGCGATCACCGGCCGGCCGGCGGCGGACGCCGGCCCGGAGACGGTCGAACGGGTCGGAACCCTCGTCGGGCGGGCGGTCGCCGGGGTGGCCAACCTGCTGGACCTGAGGCTCGCGACGGTCGCCGGCTCGGTCGCCCTCGGCTACGGGGACGCCTTCTTCGCCGCGGCGCAGGCCGAGCTGGACCGCAGCGCCCGGCTGTCGTTCTCCACCGGGGCGCGCATCGTCCGCTCCGGTCTCGGGGCCGACGGGCCGCTGGTCGGCGCGGCAGCGGTCGGCTGGTGGGGCGCCGGCCTGGTCAGCCTCTCGGGGGGCGCGCTGCGGTGAGCACCGGGACCCTCGTCGGCCCCGCCGCGGTGGGGGCGGTGCTCGCCCATCCGTCGCTGTGGCCGACGGCGGCCCGGGTCCTGGCCGTCCAGGCCGAGCGCGGCTGGTGGCGCCGCTGGCCGCCGCTGCCCCGGCTCCCCGCCGGCTACGCCCGCTTCCGCCAGGAGGCGATGTGGGGGAGCGCGGTCGCCACCCTGAGCGGTCCCGAGGCCGTCGCCTACCTCCGCTGGGCCCGGGCCATGCGGGAGCTGTCCCGCCGCTGAGCGCGCAGCTCCCGGGGGCGCGCAGCTCCCGGGGAAGGCGAAAAGGGTGCCGGGCGCCGTGTTGCGCGGTTGGTAGGGTTTCGGCGTGCAACGGGGTACCCGGCCGAGGCGACAGTAGGCCCCTCCATGTCGCAGTCGCTCGTGCTCAACGCGACGTACGAGCCCCTCTGCGTGGTGTCGAGCCGGCGGGCGCTCCTCTTGGTGCTCGACGACAAGGCGGAGATGGTCTCGATCACCGGTGGGGTGTTCCGCGCCGCCCGGGTGCGCCTCCCTGAGCCTTCGGTGGTGCGCCTGTCGCGCTACGTGAAGGTCCCCTACCGGGCGCGCGTCGCGCTCAACCGGCGGGCGGTCTTCGCCCGGGACGGCCACCGCTGCCAGTACTGCGGTGCGTCCGCGGAGAACATCGACCACGTCGTGCCCCGCTCCCGGGGAGGCACCCACGCCTGGGACAACGTGGTCGCCGCCTGCCGGCCGTGCAACACCCGCAAGCGTGACCACCTGCTCGAGGAGAGCGGCATGAAGCTCAAGCGCATGCCGGTGGCCCCGAGGGAGCGCACCTGGGTAATCGTCGCCAGCGGGTCGGTCCGTCCGGACTGGGAGCCGTACATCGGGAGCGCGGTCGCGGGTCTCTCGGCGTGAGCCTGTCGCGGGCGTTGCCCGCGGGGGGCTGGCAGGTGGAGGAGGTCTGGGGGACTGCGGCGGAGCTGCACGCCTCGTCGGGGACCCTCGTGCAGGGCGGCCCGGCCCTCCCCGACCACCCCGGCGGGACCGCGCGCCTCGTCCGGGTGCTGCATGCCAGCCGCCCGGCGGTGGTGCTCGGCGCCGGCCAACCCGACGAGGTGGTCGACCGGGGGCGGGCCGCCCGCCTGGGCCTCGAGGTGGCCCGCCGCCGCAGCGGCGGCGCAGCGGTGCTCGTCGGCCCCGGCGAGTCGGTGTGGGTGGACCTGGTCATCCCCGCCGGCGACCCCCTGTGGGACGACGACGTCGGCGTCTCGATGGCCTGCGTGGGTGAGGCGTGGGCCGGGGGGCTCGCCCGGCTGGGCGGGCCGTCGCCCCGGGTGTGGCGGGGCGGCTTGTCGCGCACCCGCTGGTCGGACCGGGTGTGCTTCGCCGGGGTCGGCCCCGGCGAGGTGCTGGCGGCCCCCTGTCCGGCGGTGGAGGACCCGCCGCCGGCCGCCCCCGGCCCGCCCGCCGACCGCCCCGGGCCGGCCGGGTGGGGTCCCAAGGTGGTCGGCGTGTCCCAGCGACGGACCCGCGGGGGGGCGTTGTTCCAGACGGCGGCCCTGCTCCGCTGGCGCCCCTTGGACCTGCTCGACGCCCTGGCTCTCGATCCGGGGGAGCGCCGCCGGGCTGCCGGCGAGCTCGTCGAGGTGGCCGCGGGGCTGGGGGCGGTGTCGCCCGGGGAGGTCGTCGACGCCTTCTTGGAGTCGCTGAGCTGCCTCGCCGTTCCCGGAGAGGATTGCGGGCGCGCCCGGCTGCCATGATCGGGGGAGGCCGGGTCGGAGGGAGCCGAGTGGGTTCGCTGGAGGGAAGGGTCGCGGTGATCACCGGTGCGGGGCGTGGCCTGGGGCGCGCCTACGCCCGGCTGTTCGCTTCCGAGGGGGCCCGGGTGGTGGTCAACGACGCGGGCTACGACGCGGCCGGGGAGCGCTCGGAGGCGGACACCGCCGGCGCGGTGGCGGCGGAGATCCGCTCGGCGGGCGGCGTGGCGGTCGCCAGCCGGGAGGATGTGAGCGACTGGGAAGGCGGTCGCCGGCTGGTCGAGACCGCGCTGGACGCCTTCGGTGGCCTCGACGTCCTGGTCAACAACGCGGGCATCCTGAGGGACCGGGCGATAGTCAACATGGGGGAGGCGGAGTGGGACGAGGTGATCCGCGTCCACCTGAAGGGTCACTTCGTGCCCTTGCACCACGCCGCGGCCCACTGGCGAGAGCGCTCGAAGGCCGGTGAGGAGGTCCGGGCGGCGGTGGTCAACACGTCGTCGACCTCCGGCCTGCAGGGAAACCCGGGGCAGAGCAACTACGGCTCGGCCAAGGCGGGCATCGCCGCGCTCACCGTCATCGCCGCCATGGAGCTGTCCCGCTACGGCGTGAGGGTCAACGGGGTGGTGCCCGCGGCCCGCACCCGCCTGACCGAGTCGACGCCCGGCCTGGACGAGATCGTGCGTCCCCCGGAGGACCGCGGCCGCTTCGACGAGTGGGACCCCGACAACGTCTCCCCGGTGGTCGCCTGGCTGGTGAGCGAGCGCTGCGAGGTCACCGGACGGTTGCTCTATGTCTTCGGGGGCACGGTGCAGCCGATCAGCGGGTGGGAGCGCGAGCCCGGCCTGGAGCGCCCAGGGCGCTGGAGCATCGACGAGTTGGCCGAGCAGCTCCCCCCGCTGCTCGGCTGACCCCGCCGCCCCGCCGCCCCGCCGCCCCGCCGCCCCGCCGCCCCGCC
>JAJZWW010000039.1 GCA_021846485.1 Actinomycetes bacterium | reverse complement strand
CGCCCGCGCAGGCGTCGGCGAGCGGCACCGCCCCGACGTCGGCCCGCAGCGCCCGCACCACCAGGGCGGCGGCCACCTCCAGGGCCGAGGCGGTGAGGTCTACGCCCACGTGCAGGTAGCCGAGCCGGCTGGCGTGGGGAGCGAGCAGACCGCCCCCGCAGCCGAGGTCGGCGAGCACCGCCCCGGGGCGGGGCGCCGGAGGCACCAGCTCGGCCCGGGCGGCGGCCAGCCAGTGCAGCATCGCCAGCGGCCCGTGGGGCTCCCACCAGGCACCCGCCAGGTCGTCGTACTGGGCCGGGTCGTTGCGCGCGCGGGAGGTCGGGCGGGGCATCCACCCCACCCAAGCACGGACGGGAGCCCCCGCCAAGGCCCACCGGGCCCGGCCGAGTCCGCGCCGGGCCTCGGGCCCCGGCCGCGACACCCGCGCCAGCACAGCCCGGTCGATGCCTCCGGGTGCCCGGTGGCCCGGGATGCCGGGCGGCCGTGACGCCCCGGCCGGCGCGGTCGGCATCCCCGCAACCGGCCGGGGGCGCAGGTAGCGTCGAGGGGGTGGCGAGAGCGTTTCGGTGGGCCGGGGCCGGCTTTGCCGTCGCGGTGGCCGCCTGGGTCATCCGCCTGGTGCTGGTGGAGCGTGCCTCGACCCGGCGCCTCGCCCGCCCGGCTGGGACCTGGGCGTCGCCGGGCTCCTGGTCGTCGCCGGGCCCCCGACCAGGGACTGGCGGGACGCCCTCGGACCCCGAGCTGCGGGCGGGCGGGCCGACGGCTCCGACCCCCGCCGGGCCAGGCGGTGGGCCGACGGCTCCGGTTCGCACCTCGCCGGCGGCCGGCGGTCCCGGTCCCCGGTGGGTGGCGCCCCTGGAGAACGGCTCCTGCCCGGCGACGCACCCGGTCAAGGCCAAGCTCCGCAGCGGGATCTACCACGTCGAGGGCACCACGTCGTACCAGCGGACCCGCGCCGACCGCTGCTACGCCTCGCCCGAGGAGGCCGAGGGCGACGGGTTCCGCCAGCCCCGGAGATGAACGCTCACCCCTCCCGGCGACCGGCCCGCCCGGCCCGGGCCCGGTAGCCGCGCGCCTCGGGCAGGTTCCCCGGGTGGGTCGAGCCGCGCGGGTCCTCGTGGTGGGCTCTGGCGTCGCCGGGCTGGTGGCCGCCGGCAGGCTGGCCGACTCGGGTCTCGCGGTCACCGTGGTCGACAAGGGCCGCGGGGTGGGAGGCCGGCTCGCCACCCGCCGGGTCGGCGCCGCCCGCCTCGACCACGGAGCCCAGTTCTTCACCGTCCGCGACGGGCGGCTCGCCCGCCGCGTGGAGCAGTGGCTGGTGGACGGGGTCGCCCGTGAGTGGTGCCGGGGCTTCCACCAGCCGCCCGACGGCCATCCCCGCTACGTCGGCGCGACCGGCATGACCGACCTGGCGAAGGACCTCGCCCGGGGCCTCGAGGTGCGCCTCTCCACCCGGCTCGTAGGGATCCGCCGGGGAGCCGGCGGTTGGCTGGCCGAAGCGGCGGAGGGCGCCACCCTGGAGGCCGAGGCCGTGGTGCTCAGCGCTCCGGTGCCCCAGGGCCTGGCCCTGCTCGGCCCGGCGCTGCCACCCACCGCCACCGACGCGCTGCGGGAGGTCCGCTACTCACCGACGCTGGCGCTCCTCGCGGTCCTCGACCGACCTTCCGCCGTGCCGCCGCCCGGCGGCGTCCGCCTCGAGGGACCCGGACCGCTGTCCTTCGTCGCCGACAACCACGCCAAGGGCATCTCCGCGGTCCCGGCGCTCACCGTCCACGCCTCCGACCGGACCTCCCTCGAGGGGTGGGACCTCCCCGACGCCGAGGTGATCACCGCGCTCAGCCGGGCGGCCCGTCCCTGGCTCGGAGACCAGGAGCCGGCCGAGGCTCAGCTGGCCCGGTGGCGCTACGCGACGCCCGTCGCGCTCCACCCGGAGCGCTGCCTGGTCGCCGTAGACGGCGACCGTCCGGTGGTCTTCGCCGGCGACGCCTTCGGCGAAGCCCGGGTCGAGGGCGCCTACCTGTCCGGTCTCGCCGCCGCCGGAGCGGTCCTCGACCGCATCACCCCCTCGTGATCCCCGCCCACTCACCCCCCCCCGCCCACTCGCTCCCCACCCGGCGGCAGAGGCCGGCGGCTGGGCGGGCAAGGACCGGGGTTGGGTGGGCGGGCCGGCGGCACCCGCTCCCCGAAGGACCTCCGGCGGTGGGCGTGACAGGGTCACCGCGTGCCCCACCGGGTGGGGACCAGCGCCGCCGGCACCCCCTTTCTGTCAGCCCCTGGCGCGCGCCTGCCATCCCGAGCCGACCGTGGCGGTCACTGCGATGGCGACCGCGCTCGGCGCGGGGAACGGACGCCCACCTGGGGGCGTGGCAGCGGTCGCCCTCGCGGTGCTCGCCGGCCAGTTGTCGGTCGGCTGGCACAACGACTGGTTCGGCGCCGAACGCGACCGGCGTCGGGGGCCTGCCCCACCGGCTGGGCCGGGCGGCAAGTGCCGGCGGGGGGGTCGCTCTGCTGGTGGGCGCCTCGGTAGTGGTGGCCGCGGGCTCGGGCGGACCAGCCTGGCTGGTGGCCGCGGCGCCCGCGGCCTCCGCGGCTGTCGTAGGCGCCTTCTCGCTGGCCCGGCGGCGACGGGCGGAGCTGTTTCGCGCCGCCATCGTCGTCGCGGCGATCGACGTCGCCCTGCCCGTGGTGCGGGGCCACTCCCCGTGAGCGCGCCACACTCGGCGATGGAGAGCGGCCCCGAGGTTGCCGACAGCTCCGGGGATGAGGCGACCGGCGGGGACACCCCGACTTTGCGGGCTGCGACTCGGCGGGCCGTAGCGTCCCGGAGCCGGTTCGGGCCGCAACGTCCCCGAGCCGCTGCGGTCCTGGCGTGGCCCGCACGCACCCGCCCCTGTCCGGCGGACCGACGGTTCAGCTTCCTTTCAGTAGGCATGAGCCACTACGGTCCTCAGGTGGCAACGGCAATACACGTCGTGCCGGCTGGACCAGGCAGGACCGGACCCGGCTCAGCGTCCGTAATGGCTTTCGATCAACCAGACCGGCTGACGGTGGGTCTGAGAGACCGGCAAGCAGCCCGCGCCGCTTTGAGCGTGGCCGGCGCGACTGTGGTAGCGGAGGAGGAGGAGCCGGCGCTGCCGACGCCGGCGTGGTGAACGCCGTGGGCAGCAAGGCATGCCCTGTAGTTGGCAAACGCGGCTTTCCTCGACAAAGCGTTCGGGTGGCCGTTCGAGGCGGTGTGCGAGCTCGACCCGCAGGCGGCGAGAGCCAATGCGAGCACGATCAGCACCGCTGTCAGGCCCGAGCTGGATTGCCTCAGTCCAGAGTCGGCACCTGGGCGCGTCGCGGTACTCTTGGTAGGGAGCAAGAGGATTCCTTCCTGGTCGGCGGTGTAGTAGCTTCGGAAGCGTTCTTCACTCGCTCCGCAGGGCGTCGATCGGTGAGAGGCGCGCCGCCCGGGAGGCCGGGTAGACACCGAAGACTAGCCCGATGCCCGCGGCCACGCCCACCGAGCCGACGATGGCCGGGACCGAGATGGCGATCGAGGTCGAGATGAGATGGGGCAGCGCCAGAGCTCCCCCGAGGCCGAGCACGACCCCCGCAAGACCTCCGGCGAGGCCGAGCAGACTGGCCTCGAAGAGGAACTGGCGCAGCACCACGCTAGGTGTGGCTCCCAGGGCCTTTCGCAGGCCGATCTCGCGGACTCGCTCGCTGACCGAGACCAGCATGATGTTCATGACCCCGATCCCCCCGACCAGCAAGGCGATCGCGGCGATCCCCACCAGCAGCACCGTGAGGGTCTTGGAGACCGAGGATGCCGTGGAGAGCAGGGCGGTCTGGGGTGTGATCGTGAAGTCGGCCTGGGTCGGGTTGGTGATGTGGTGGAGCTGGAGGAGCAGGTCGTCGGACTCCTGGTAGGCGGCGCTCATCGCCGAGGAGGAGCGCGCTGACAGGAGGATCTCGGAGAGACTGTCGGCGTAGGGCCCGGCCGCCCCGAAGAGCGACTCGGCGGTCGAGATCGGGATCAGCGCCAGGTTGTCCTGGTTGGCGCTTGCGGTCGAGCCGGCCTGGTTGAGCTCTCCCACGACGCTGAAGGGCACGCCGTCTACGACCATGGTCTGGCCGATCGGCGAGACGCCGGGGAAGAGGTTCTGGGCCACCTCGCTGCCGATGACCGCGTCGTGGGCCTGCGTGGTCACCTCGGCCCGGGTGAGGCCCTGGCCCGCTACGACCCGACGGTCGCGCACGCTCGAGTAAGCGGGGGTGGTCCCGACGACCGGAGCGGTCCAGTTGTTGGTGCCGGCCACCAACGTGGCGCTGCGCTGGACGACCGGGGCCACCCTGGCGATGCTCGGGGCGTCGAGCCGGTTGCCGAGCACTTGGGCGTCGGCAAGAGTCAGGGTGCTCGCCGAGCCGAGCCCGCCGCGCACCCCCCCGGTGGTGGTGGATCCCGGAGTGACGATCAGCAGGTTCGTGCCCAGGGAGGAGATCGCGCTCGACACCTTGGCCTGGGCGCCTTCGCCAAGGCCCACGGTCAATATGACAGCGGCGATGCCGATCAGGATGCCGAGCACGGTGAGCGCCGAGCGGGAGCGCCGCTCGGAGATGCTCTCGAGGGCGCTGCGCAAGGTCTGGGACCAACTCATCGCGCGAGCGCCTCGTCGGAGAGGACCCGGCCGTCGCGGATGCGCACCAACCGCTGTGCCCGGTGGGCGACGTCGGGATCGTGGGTGATGACCACGACGGTGCGGCCCTGGGCGTGCATCGCCTCGAAGATCGCCAGCACCTCCGTGGCCTGGTCGGAGGCCAAGTTGCCGGTCGGCTCGTCGGCGAGCACGATCGCCGGGTCGGTGACCAAGGCGCGGGCGATCGCGACCCGCTGCTGCTGGCCGCCGGAGAGCTGGTTGGGCCGGTGGGACAGCCGGTCCCCCATGCCCACCGCCGCGAGTGCCGCCTCCGCCCTCTCCTGGCGACGGCGCCGGGAACGCCTCCCGGCGTAGAGGAGCGGGAGCTCCACGTTGCGCCAGGCCGGCAGGCGAGGCAGCAGATGGAATTGCTGGAACACGAAACCGATGCTGTGGTTGCGCACCCAGGCCAGGGCGGCCTCGTCCATGCCCGACACGTCCTGGCCATCTAGAAGGTAGGTGCCCGAGCTCGGGGTGTCCAAGCAGCCGAGGATGTGCATGAGGGTGGACTTGCCGGAGCCCGACTGGCCCATGATCGCCACGTACTCCCCCGTGGTGACCACCAGGTCGCTCCCGGCCAGCGCGTGGACCGCTGCCTCCTCGACGCCGTAGGTCTTGGACACCCCGATCAGTTCGAGGAGGGGCGAGCCCCCACCGGGGGCCGGAGGCCTCCGGGCCGGGAGGGTCGGCGCGACAGTCGCGCCACCGCGGTGGCCAACGCTCACCGGTGTGCTCATCTGCCCCCCTTGCCGCCACCGCGGGACTTGCCGCCACCGACCCTTCCGCCACCGAACCTGCCGCCACCGAACCTGCCGAAGCCGCGGCCAGACCGAGGGATGGCGCCTGACGGCAAGGGAGCGCGCCGGTTGGCCAGCACGACCTGGTCCCCCGCGCTCAGGCCCGAGGTGATCTGGGTGAGCCCGCCCCCGCTCGCCCCTACCTTCACCCGCCGGGTCACCCGCTTGCCCTTGCGGAGCACGAGCACGAAGTTGCGGGAACCGACGGTGTGCACGGCCGAGCTCGGCACCGCGACCACGTGGGAGGCCTGCGCGACCACGATCGAGACCTGAGCCGACATGCCGTCGAACAGGCCTGTCGGATCGCCCTTCAAGGTGATGCCGACGGGGTAGGTGGCGACGCCGCTCGTCGTGGTGGCGGTCGGGGTGATCTCGCTCACCGAGCCCGAGACCGGCGTGGTCTGGCCTGCCGCGGTGACGAGGGCGGCCTGGCCGAGGTGGACCTCGCCGATCTGGGCGTCGCTGACATCGGCAACAGCCACGAACGAGCTGGGGTCCTCGAGGACGATCGCCCCGGTCGAGGAGGTGCCCATCCTCGAGCCAGCGCCCGGAGCGGGCTGCCCGGGGGCGATGTTCACCGCGACCACCACAGCTGCTGCCGGGGCAATGAGCTTCGCGCCCGCGAGGTCCGCCTTCGCGGTGGCGACCTGGTCTTCTGCGACGGTGACCGCGTCCCGGGCGGCGGTGAGCGTCAACGCCGGGGCAGGAGTGGACAGCGCGGAGAGCGCGGCGTTGGCATCGGAGAGGATGACCTGGGCGCTCGAGACCTGCTCCAGGTTTCCGACGACCCTGCTCGCCGCGCTCACTGCCGCCTGGACTGCTGCAACAGGCGAGGACAAAGGGCCCCCCGCCTTGCCCGACGAACCGGTCGCGCCGGCGTTCCCAGCTCCACCCGAGGCGGTCGTACCGGCGCTCCCCGAACCCCCTGACCCCTTGGCTCCACCTCCTGAAGGCGACGACACGCTCGGCTGGGTGCTGGTGCCGTCGTCTACTGCGAGCCGCTCGTCGGTGACGAGGAGCGACTCGGTGGCCGAGAGGGGCTCGCCGGTGCTGTAGGAGGGCACCGGCTGGCCCGCTCCGGGTCCGCTCGTGAGCGTCGCCTGGGCGGTGGCGAGGGTGGCCTGGTCGGTGACCAGGGCCTGTTCGTCGACGGTCAGGTTGGTGATGTCGTTGGACAACGCCGTCCGAGCTGATGCCACCTGCGCGTCCGCCGAGGAGAGCTGGCTCGCGCTCGGACCTGCCTGATCCGAGGTGAGCCTTGCCTGGGCCGAAGCCAAGCTGGCCTGGGCAGAGGCAAGCTGGGCCTGAAGGGGAGCGGTGTCGAGGGAGGCGAGGACCTGCCCGGCGCGCACCTTCTGCCCGGGCGACACGTCGACCGTGGAGACGACCCCTCCGGTCGGGAAGTCGAGGGTCCGGGTGCTCGCCGGTCGGAGAGTGCCCGACACCCCCACGGTCTGGCTCACCGTGGCGAGGCGCGCCGCACCGAGCACGTAGGAGGCGGACTTGCTCCCGGTGCTCGCGTAGGCGTAGCCCCCGCCAGAAAGCCCCAGCACGACCACCACGGCCACCGCCCAGCGCAACCTCTTGTGGCGCTTGGGCTTGGCGGACCGGGACACGCCGGGGGAGGCGAGGCCCCCGGGAGGTACCCCGGAAGCGGAGAGCTCCGCCGTGGGGACGGGTAGAGAGGCTCTTCCCCCGAGCATGTTCCTCATCGAGCGGTCTCTCCCATCTCTCCTGGCGTGACGCCTCGCTCGGGCTCGGCGGGGGTCGGCGACACCTGTGTGACGACCGAACGGGCACAGGTCGGCCCTGGTCCTGCCAGTATGGAGCTCCGATGATGTGAAGACCTTGAGCCGACGATAAGAGCCGTTCACATCTTTGGCCGTGGTCAGCAGCGCGGACCTGCTCGCCCACCCTCGCCCACCCCGGGGCCCGGGAGCCGGATCCGCACAACTGCGCCACCGCCCTCGCAGTTCTCGGCCTCGACGCCGCCGCCGTGGGCGACCGCGATCATCTGGACGATGGCCAGCCCCAGGCCGGCTCCACCTCCCCCACGGGCTCGGGACTCGTCAGCGCGACGGAAGCGGTCGAAGGCATGGGGAAGAAAATCGGAAGGAAAGCCCGGCCCCTCGTCGGCCACTTCGATCACCACTCCTGCGCCGGAAGAGCGGGCCACCACCGCCACGCTCGACCCCGACGGCCCCACCCGCAGGGAGTTGTCGAGCAGGTTGTCGAGCGCCTGGCGCAGCCGGACTCGATCGATGACCCCCACGAGACCATCCTCCGCCTCGAGGCGGAGCCGGACGTGGCGTTGGCGGGCCCGTGCACCGAACGCTTCCAGCGCACCTTCGAGCAGTGCGTCGATCGGTGTGGCCTCCCGATGAAGGACCAGGTGGCCTTCGTCGGCGCTGGCCAACACGAGCAGATCCTCGGCCAGGAACGAGAGCCGGCCAGCCTCCTCGCCGGCTCTGAGGACGGCCTCGGCCAACTCCTCTCTGCTCCGGCTCGGGTGTGCGGCCAGCTCGAGCTCGGCGCGAAGGACGGCAAGCGGGGTACGAAGCTCGTGGCCGGCATCGGTCACGAAGCGCCGCTGGCGCTCGAGTGCTGCCTGGAGGCGGGCGATCAGGTCGTCCATGGTCCGCCCGAGAGCTGCAACCTCGTCCCGGGTCGCTGGCACCTCCAGGCGAGCCGAGGTGTCGTCCTCGGAGATCGCAGCGGCCCGGCGCCGCATCCGCTCGACAGGAGCAAGGGCGGCTCCACCCAAGAACCACGCTCCGCACGCAGCCAGGAGCACCACCGGCCCCCCGGCCAACAGCAACGCCTCCTCCACCCGAGCTCTGGCGTCGTCGGCCGGTCCGAGGGAAGCGCCGACGACCACCACCCACCCCGCCGGGGACGCCACCGGAGCGGCCAGCAGCCGCAACGGGGTCGTGGAGCCCGACAACACCGAGTCGAAGTAGCTGCGACGCCGTCTCGCTGACGCCAGCTGCGAGGGGCTGAGCAGCAGCTTGCCGGTGCCGGTCAAGTCGACGAGATGGCCGCTCGGGCTGACCGCCTGAACCAGCTGGCCGCCCTGATGGGCGGCCAGACGACGGGCGAACCCCACGTGGTCACCGTCGGTCGGGCGGCGGTACCCTGCCTGGCCGCCGTAGCCGAGCGCCTTGGTCGCCGAGCGGGCTCGGCGAGTCAGCCTGGCGTCCAGGGACGACACGAGGGAGTGGCCGAGCGTCCCGACGAAGACGAAGCCCCCGAGGCCGAGCAACGCCGCTGACACCACCGCCACCACCACCGCGAGGCGCAGGCGGATCGGCATCAGGGTGGGGGCGTACCGAAGGCCCTGAGGCGGTAGCCAACGCCTCGGACGGTTTCCAGGTCCACGGCGTCAGAGGGAAGGCCGACCTTGCGGCGAAGGTAGCCTACGTACTGGTCCACCACGTTCGAGGTACCTCGATAGGCAAAGTCCCAGGTCTGCTCCAAGATCTTGGAGCGGCTCAGCACCTCACCAGGATGGTGGAGGAACAGCTCCAAGAGGGCGAACTCCTTGGGGGAGAGATCGAGCAGCTTCTGCCCCCGCCACGCCTGGTGCGATACCGGGTCCAAACGAAGGTCCCCTGCGACGAGCGCGCTCGGGGGCGCGACCACCGCGCGCCGGGTGAGCGCCCGCAGCCGTGCTGCCAGCTCTGCGAAGCTGAAAGGCTTGGTCAGGTAGTCGTCGGCGCCCGCATCAAGGCCCTGGACCCGGTCGTCGACCTGACCCCGCGCCGTCACCATCAGCACCGGCGCCCAACGCCCCGCAGCCCGCATGCGCCGGCACACCTCGAAACCGTCGAAGCCGGGCAGCATGACGTCGAGCACGATCGCCGCATAGTCCTGCTCGGTCGCGCACCAAAGCGCCTCGACACCATCCCCGGCGCAGTCCACCGCGTAGCCTTCCTCCTCCAAGCCCCTCCGCAGCAGCGCTGCCATGCGAACCTCGTCCTCGGCCACGAGAAGCCTCACAGCACGACGATACGTCCGGTTCCTGTGAGGACGATGTCGAGCCAGGCCGTCCGCGACAAGCCGCGACGGCGGTTGGATGACATCCCATGCGATCGCGGAGGAACGGTGACCGCCTTCACTCGGATTGTGCGACAGTGTCCCCGAGCCGAGAAGGCCACCAGTTCCACTGGCCGAGCAGCGCGACGACGGAGGGCACCAGGATCGTGCGCACCAGGAAGGTGTCCATGAGGATCCCGATCGCAAGCCCGAAACCGATGTCCTGGATCTGGCCGCCCGAGGGCCCGCTGCCTCCCGAGAAAGCGAGCACTGCGAAGGTCCCCGCCAGCACCAGGCCCGCCGATGTGACCGTGGGACCGGTGGCGCCGACGGCTCGCTGCACCGCCTGACGGAGCGGAAGATGGCGCGCCTCCTCGCGTATTCGACTCATGACGAGGATGTTGTAATCCTCGCCGAGGGCAAGGAGGAAGATGAACATGAGAAACGGCAGCAAGAACGTCAGTCCACCGTTGCCCGCGATGTCGATGAAGACCAGGACCGCGACGCCCAGTGCCGCCAGATAGGAGATCACCACGCTGGCGATGAGGTACAGGGGAGCGATCAGGCTGCGGAGCACCAAGGCGAGCAGCAGCGCGATGGCCAACGCGGCGAGGGGGACCACGTGGACGAGATCACGGCCGGAGGTCGCGCTGACGTCGTACAGCACGGGCGCCTGGCCGGCAACCCCGTTGGCCGTCGCGCCAGAGGCGGCGGCGGCGCGCTGGAGCGCTGACCGGACCGCCGGTACGGTGGAGATCGCAGCCGTCGAGGTGGGGCTGCCGGCGGCCAGGCCGGCCTCGAACTGCACGGTGGTGCCGCTGGAGCTGACCAGGGTCGATGTCGTCCGGTAGGCCCCGTAGTAACGGGAAAGCCCTCCCGGGAGGTTGCCCGGCGGGCTGGCAGGGAGTCGCTGAGGGGGACCGAGCGCGGCATGGAGCCGTCGAAGGGCCGAGGGAGGAAGTGGGACGCCGGCGGGGTCGAGGGGACCTACCAGCTCGGTGAAGAGGCGGCTGGCCCGAAGGGAGCGCTCGGCGACCACGAGCTGGCTGGGATCGGACCACACCGTGGTCCTGTACCTCAGAACGAGGTTGGTCGGGTTGGCGCTCGTGTGAGGGAAGTACCGGGCCAGGGCGGCGTTGCCGGCGGCGGCGTCACTGCCCGCCGGCGCGGTGACTGCGCCGGCGAGGCCCGACGAGTGGAACCCCGTGACGGCCGTCGCCATCGCGCCGAAGACGACGACACCGGCTGCGAGGGGGAGCAAGGGTCGGCTTACGACCTTGCCCGCCGTTCTGCCCCACAAGCCGTAGCCAGCCTCCTCGACGGGCCGGACCCGCGAGGGCCAGAAGACCGCGTGTCCAAGGATGGCCAGCAGGGCGGGCAGCAGCGTCAGGCCGGCGAGCAGCATGACAGCCACGCCGAGCGCCAGCGGGATCGCGAGGTCATGGTATATGCCGAAGGTGGCGAACAGCAGGCTCAGGAGAGCCAGGATCACCGTCCCGGCCGAGGCGGTGATCGACTCCCCCACCCGCTCGACGGCGTGGACGATCGCCTGGTGGGGATCGAGGCCCCGTCGCAGCTCCTCGCGCACCCGGAAGACGAGGAACAGCCCGTAGTCGGTGCCCGCCCCGAGGATCAGCACGATGAGCAGGACCTGGGTCACCGCCGAGATCTTCAGACCATCGGACCCGAGAGCGCCGATGAAGCCCCCGGAGAGCACGAGCACCAGGGCCGCGGGGAAGAGAGTGACGAGAGGAGCGAGAACGGACCGGTAGACGAAGAGCAGCAAGACGACGATGAACAGCAGCGACAGCAGCTGGACGTCCTTGCCCGTCCTCCTCGACTGCTTCTGGTTGGCAACATTGGTGGCGACCGGGCCGGCGAGGTGGATCTGGAGGCCGGGAGGAGCTCCAACCGACGAGACCACCGCCTGCAGCCGGTCAACGAGGGTCTTGCCGTGGGCGATGCTGGTCTGACCGAAGGAGGCGGTGACGAGCATCTGGACAGCTCGCCCGCTTGGGGCGACACCGGCCTCTTTGACCGAGACGACTTGGGGCAGCCGGCGCGCGTCGGCGAGCAGTCGGGCGATGGTCGCGGAGTCGACCGCGTCGATCGTGCCGCCGGGACGGTCTGCCACCACGACCACCCTGGTGGACCTCGAGCTGAAGCCGAGGGGAGCCGCCAGGTCGCCGGCCCTGACGCTCGGGGCGTCGGCCGGGAGGAATGCACTGTTGCTGTTGTTGACCTGGCTGGCCAACGACGGAAACAGCTGGACGGAGGCCACCGTTCCGAGGATCCATACCGCCACCACCAGCCACCGGTAGCGGACGGCAAACTTCCCCACCCCGGCGAAGACGCGGCTCATCGGCTCTCTCCCCGACCGTCGCCGCACTCCTCGCCTCGCAGCTCCTCACCAAGCACCAGCAGTCCTGACGTCAGATCCGCCACCCGGCCCGAGCCCAGCCGCTCCGCGGCTCGGCACAGAGGCACCAGGCGGGCCTCGATCATCTGCCAGACTTCCGAGCGGCTCTCCGGCGAGACGGCTGCCACGGTCCGGCGGTGGTCGTCCACGTCCTCCCGGCGATCGACGAGCCCGGCGTCGGCGAGCTCGGTCACCAGCAGGCTGGCGGTGGTACGAACCACTCCCAACCGTCCGGCGAGATCCGACACGCTCATCGGCCCACTGAGGGCGAGGTAGGCCAACGTGGCAGCATGGCGGGGGGCCAGCCCATGGCGCCGCAACAACTCGCGCGCCGCCACCTCCTCTCGGCCGGTCCGGGCAAGCGCCCGCAGCGTCTCGAACAGCGCCAGGCACATCTCGGCGACCGCAGGGTCCAGCTGGGCAGCAGGATCCAGTTCGTCGAGCCCTGGCGGAGCGGGAAGCCCGGTGCCCGCTTCGTTGCCTTTCACCATAGTGTTGATTATAACACCACTCTCTAGGTGAGGTGTAGCGAGCGAGCCTCATACCTCCGAGAGGGGCTGGTTCAGCGCTTCGCGCTGAGGGGCGCCATACGCCGGCGCTGACGCCGAGCCCAATACCCGGCCAGGTCCTGGGCCTGCACCGCGTCGAGGGTCTCCCGACCGACCTCCTCGATGTAGGCGAGGAACTCGTCCGCCACGCGCTTTTTCGTCACGACGCTTGCCTCGGCGTTACCCCGCTGTCGGCACGCATCCAAGTACTCGTCCCTCACAACGCGAAAACGCGCCGGGCAGCGCTCGACCGGTGGCGTTGTTGCCTGCCCCACCTCGGGAACACCCCCCTCCAGGGCCTCCATCAACAAGATCAGCGGCCGGCGTGCGAGTAGGGCACGTCTGCAACTGGTCGGCTCGCGCAGACCCGCGAGCCGGAACCCAGACCGCTCGGCGATGAAGTCGAGGCAATCCGCCTCGGTCACCGAAGACCGGCCGCCGGTCTCGAGGAACTTGGCGAACGCACCCAGCTCCGTCTTGTGGCGCTTGATCGTCGTTCCCGACCGACCCGCCGCCGTCAACGCGGCGATCACCCGCCCGGACGCTTCACGGATCTCTGCTACCTGCATGACCATCGGCCTCCCTGATCGTGATGAACGGAAGAGGCAATTCTTCGCCGCACTCAAGGCGTCAGCAGCGGGGCCCCACACGGGGAACGCCGAGGGATCCCCCGCACAGAGGAAGACACCAGTCCCCATCCGACACGCAGCCCGGGCGGACCTTCACCCCCGCACCCCCGGATTATGTGGCCGCAACCAGCCCCCCCGACGCCCCCACCAGCAGAAACACCCTGCCCGGCCACATAACCCGGCCGTTCACGTAATGGCGATTATGTGGAATTCCACATAAGCGTCACTCGGCCGCCATGCGCCTCTTACATGCTGGGGTCGACACCTCCGTTATCGCCCTGTGGCTCGGCCACGAGCAAGCTGACACGACCCAGATCTACCTCCACGCCGATCTCACCCTAAAGGAGCAAGCCATCGCCCGCACCGCCCCCCTCGCCATCACCCCCGGCCGCTACCGGCCACCCGACAAGACCATCGCCTTCCTCGAAGCCCTCTGATTATGCCGACCTCCTGAGCACCAACCGCCCGCCCCGCAACGGCTTCACCACCGATGTCGGCATAATCCGAACATCGGCATAATGCGCGGTGCACGACTGGTGGGTCGCTTTGGTGTAGTGCTCGTAGACCACGTAGCCGTCTCTCACCAGCACGCCTGGGTAGTCGGGTTCGATCACCTCGGCCGCGGCCTCGAAACCCCGCCCGTCGCCGATCCAGCACAAGGTGATCCCCGCGTTGGCCGCCACCCACAGCCAGTTGCCCTCGCCCCCGACCCGCCAGCCGGACTC